>NZ_JAMXSK010000012.1:0-149481 GCF_024124645.1 Pseudoalteromonas sp. Ps84H-4
CGATCAACTGCTTGTAACTCATGGTAAATGCTTCTGTTTGTTTGGCGACGATAGAGTACCACCAACAGGCAGTTGATCTCTTCTCACCGTTTAACCATGAGTGGTGCACTTATTATCTGAATTCGGGCAATATAGATAAAATAGATTTTTTCATTGTATTTTCGCCTGAGAATTAATCAAAACTTTATTACTAGCAAAAATGATAAATAAATTATTTATTATTATGCCAATTGTGTATAAATTATATTCAGCTTGATTTTAGGCTTCAGATATCTGAAAACAATCAGAAATTTTTGATAATGAGACAAAAAGGTGAAAAATAATAACATGTAAGGTTTAAACAGATTATTAGCAATCCTTTTTCACTAAACAATATAAAATAGCGAAAAACGTTAACTAATAACTCCATAATTTCTACACATTTTCTCGTTAGTATGCGTACACATTTAGCCCATTCTAACCTCTAATGAAATACTCTTTACTTATCGCTATTTATTTTTTGTCATGCGCGAGTGTAGCAACCACACTGCCAAGTTCTCTATTAAATCAAGTCACTGACCTTGAAAACCAAGGAAAAATCAGTGAAGCCCTCACAATTCTTGAGCAATACAAAGATCATAATAGCACTTCATCAACCTATGATGTTGCCATGGCTCAAGCGCCACTTTTACGTAAAAAAGGTCATTACAACGAGGCGATTGAACTGTTACTGCCATTACAAAAAATTGCTAATTTGAGTAAAGAGGATCAATACCAGATCCAAAAAGAGTTGGGGATCAACTACCGCCGCCAAGTAAAAACAATTGAAGCAAAGAAGCACTACATGGCAGCCTTAGCGCTTGCAAACGAACTTGAAGACAAAAATCTACAAGCACAAAGCCATAGCAATTTAGGTTCGCTATACGACACACTTAATGATCTTGAACAATCAATGCACCATCAAGTAAAAGCACAGGGCTTGTTAGAAAACAGCGATAATTATGAACTGGTTGCCACTAACTTTTATAACTTAGCAAACCTTGCTCAAAGACTTGATGACCTTTCTCAATCTGAGTACTTCTATAAAAAAGCGCTTGAGTTTGATATTAAAACCAAAAACCAAATGAATATTGCAGACACCAGCTTACAACTTGCCAAGTTAGTGTATAAACGAGGTGACTTAGAGCAGGCGCTCCCCTTATTAAATAACGCCTATACCCGTTTAGCCGACGTCAACGCCTATGAGAATATGGCTACCGCGAAACATACGCTAATGCAATTGTATTTAAAAATAGACAACCAACATATGGCGCTCAGTAGTGCTGAATCAGGGTTAAATGCTGCGCTTAAGTCTGGCTCGACATTAAGCAAAATTTACTCTTACTTTAATTTAATCGAACTACATCTAGCACTAAAAAACCCTATATTGATTAACCTTTATTTAAGTAACACAAAAGAACTACTCGCTGATATTGATAACCGCTTATTGAATCAAAAACAGCACGGTTATACCGCGATTTATGCTGAACTTATCGGTGATTACAAACTAGCAGCTGAGCAGCTAAAACTTAAAAACACACTTGCCGAGTCGTTGTTTGAAGAGCATTTAAATCAAGCTGTTGAAAAGAACAAAAAACAATTAACCGCAATCGAGCAACAGCAGCGCATTGATGATGAGATACAAAAAAACAAACTCGCTACAGCTCAAATGAATAATCAGCGATTAGAAAAACAGATATGGCTGTTATCAGCCGGCATTGTTTTATTGTTCAGTACGCTTGCCTTAGTGCTGTATTACTTTAAGCATCGAAAAGCTCTATTTAAAGCAAAGCTATATCAATATAGCTTGATTGAAAAAGACAAAATGCTTGCAGATATATCCCATGAATTACGCACACCACTGAGTGTATTAAAACTGCATATCGAAGCGCTGGAACTCGATATTCAAGAAAACCGTGACCTAGCCTACAGCAAAATTAATGGCAAGATAGCACAGCTAAATAACTTGATATCCGATGTATATCAGTTATCTCAAGCTGAAAACAAAACTCTTACATTAAATCTTCAACAATATAATGCAGCACATATTTTTACTGAATATGAGCAAGACATGCGCCGCTATGTTTGCAGCCATCAACTCACATTTTTAGCTGACATTGTTATTGCTGAAGGAGTTGAAATCACCGTAGATAAGCAAAAGCTTGACCAAATTCTCAACAATATTTTTACTAATGCCTGCCTATACACAGACAGCCCTGGCCATGTTCGCCTTAAAGTAAGAGCAAACAACCAAGAGTTGTTTATTCAAGTTGATGATACCTCTCCTGGGGTAGGAAAAGCGCATATAGGCAAATTATTCGACCGTTTATATCGTGTTGAAGAGTCTCGTAGCCGTGCATTAGGAGGTTCTGGTTTAGGGCTTTCGATCTGTCAAAGTTTTGTAGAACTAATGTCTGGTAATATTAGCGCATTACCGGGTAAGTCAGGTGGTTTATGTATCAGGATTTTACTGCCTTTAAGTAATAAATAAGCGCTTTCTTCTCCATTTTTTCACCACATTTTATTGCTTAAATAGCACTATAAACTACTGTGGAATGGAACCATGTCAGAGTCATTAAAGCATGCTCAATGGGCTAAGTCTGTTGAGCGTAAACATCGTCAAAACAAAGTTAAAAAAACCAAAAAGTCTCATCTTCCTTTCAGTGCTGCTATCGCTAGCTTGCTATTAAGTGCTGGGCTTTATTATGTAAGCTATGAAAAGCCAGTAACGTCCCCTCCACTGTCTGAATCTGCAAAACAGCGTATATCACAGTTTTTTGCAAAACAGTTTTTATTAGGTCATTGGCGTTTAAACAAGATTAAATATTCAACTAATGCAATTCAAGTGTATGTACAAACGCCAACTCCAATTGCTCTTGAAGGTGAGGCGCTAAGCCAATATTTACATTACGCATTATGCCCACTTCCTAGTAAACAAATTTGGCAGGATATTCAATCCAGAGAGTTATCAGTGTATGTATTTAGCCATTCTGTTAGAAAAGGTGAACGTACCGTTTGCAATAAGGTGTGAAAGCGATGAACGCCAAATCAATTGATTTGACGTTCATCATAACGATAGCCTGCGCCGTAAACAGAAGCGACTATCTTAGGAGAGAACTTTAAATTCTTAAGTTTTTTGCGGATGTTTTTGATATGGCTATCGATAACACGATCGGTAATGTCAAAGTTATTAGGTTGAATATGATCAAGTATCTGCTGCCTTGAGAAAACACGTTTTGGTGCTTTATATAAAAGCTTAAACACGTCAAATTCGACCTTAGTTAAACCGAGCGATACACCTTGAATTTCAACTTCTAAGGCATCTTCGTTTAGACAAATAGTAGCAGGCATCTCAGTTGGCTGCTGGGATATTAGTGTACATCGTCTTAAAATAGCCTTAACACGCATGACAAGCTCTGCGCCACTAAAAGGTTTACACACATAATCATCAGCACCATGCTCTAACCCTTTTAACCTATCAGCCTCTTCAACTTTAGCGGTTACCATAATAATGGGTACCATAGAAAAAGCGCGGATCTGCTTCATGCACTCCACGCCATCTAAATTAGGTAACATAACATCTAGAATTATTGCATCTGGATTATTCTCTTTGACCCACGACACTACGGCGCTGCCATCAGTAATGTGATGAGTAGTAAAGCCAGATGCATTGAAGAACAACAGCACTTGTTCTGCAATATCTAAGTCGTCTTCAACGACTAATATCTGCGACATTTTTATTTCCGTTTCATATTTTTTATTATTTTTAATTGCTTCCTAACCATCGCTTTAAACGCGTCTGATAAGGTTTCGTCTAATAAAACCATAGTCAGAATATCGTGCAGATCTTCACTTTTCATAACCTCATTAAGTAAATCATTTTCAGATTTTGAACTTGGTTGAAAACAGTTTAGTTGCTCATGATTAATGTGTTCGCAAAACATTTTCTTTTTTTCCATGTTGTTAGCATCAAATGTCCATACTGGATCCAAACTTCTTTGGAACATTAAAGCGTAACAATGTGGAGCAAATATGGAGCTAGCACTAAACTGTGAAGACAAATTAGAATCCAACCATTTTTACTGAGCAATTATACGTTGCTGGTTCTGATTTTTCATTTTCTTTATCGGGGATTACTCTCAACAAATCAAATGTTAGTTGAGGTGATGATTTTGCTTTGATTAAGCATAAAAAAAGCAAGCCATCGGCTTGCTTTCAAAATCGTACATTAAGTTAAGTAGTTATACGCCAAGATATTCCATTATACCTTCAGCTGCATTTCGGCCTTCGAAAATAGCTGTAACAACTAAATCTGAACCGCGAACTATATCACCACCCGCAAAGATTTTAGGGTTCGTTGTTTGGTGAGTAAATTCTCCTTGCTCAGGAGCATTAATGCCACCCCAATGGTTAATTTCAACGCCATACGGCTCCAACCAATCCATTTTATGAGGTTTAAAACCAAATGCCATTAGCACTTTAGTTGCTTCAATAACATGTTCAGAACCGGCCACTTCTTCGGCACGACGACGGCCATTCTCATCTGGTTCACCCAACTGAGTTTTAACCATTTTTACGCCTGCAACTTTGCCTTGTTCGTCAACCACAATACCTTTAGGTTGAACGTTAAAGGTAAATTCAACACCCTCTTCACGGGCATTTTTAACTTCACGTTTTGAGCCTGGCATGTTTTCTTCGTCACGACGATAAGCACAAGTTACTTTTGTAGCACCTTGGCGAATAGAGGTTCTTACACAGTCCATTGCTGTATCACCACCGCCTAACACGACGACTTTTTCGTTAGCCATATCGATATAAGCTTGTTTGTCTTCGGCATAGCCCATAACACGGTTGGTATTACCAATTAGGAATGGTAGTGCATCAAACACACCATCAGCGTCTTCATTCTCAAGTCCTGCACGCATACTTTGATACGTACCAACACCTAAAAACACGGCATCATATTCAGCGAGTATTTCATCAAGGGTAACATCTACGCCAACCTCAGTGTTTAACTTAAACTCGACACCCATTTCAGTAAAAATTTCACGACGCTTTTGCATCACTTCTTTTTCAAGCTTGAATGAAGGAATACCAAACGTAAGAAGTCCGCCAATTTCTGGATGACGGTCAAACACCACAGGTTTTACACCGTTACGTACTAAAATATCCGCACAGCCCAGGCCTGCCGGGCCTGCACCAATAATTGCTACTTTTTTGTCAGACCAAACCACATACGACATATCTGGTTTCCAGCCCATCTTAAAGGCTGTATCTGTGATGTACTTTTCGATATTACCGATAGTAACAGCACCGAATTCCTCTTCAAGTGTACATGAGCCTTCACACAAACGGTCTTGTGGACAAACTCGTCCACACACCTCTGGTAAGCTATTTGTACGGTGAGACAGCTCTGCCGCTTCTAAAATACGGCCAGTACGAATGAGCTTTAACCATTGTGGAATATAGTTATGTACTGGGCATTTCCATTCACAGTACGGATTACCACAATCTAAACAGCGATCCGCCTGTGAGTTAACTTGTGTCTCAGAAAATGGCTCGTAGATTTCTACGAAAGATTGTTTACGTGCTGAAATTGGCTTTTTACGCGGATCAACACGTTGTACATCGATAAACTGGTATACATTTTCGCTCATACTACCCCCTTACTGAGCCTGAACACGAAGCTCTGCGCTGCTGCGCGCTCGGTGTCCGAGTAAACTTTTTACATCACTAGATTTTGGCTTAACTAATTTAAACATTGGAATGTATAAATCAAAGTTAGCTAAAATCTGCTCAGCGCGGTTTGAGCCTGTAAGCTCTAAATGCTCAGCAATTAGGCCGCGTAAATGTTCTTGGTGTGATGCCAACCCTTCGAGTGTGACAATTTCAACAAGCTCAGGGTTAATGCGTTTTTCAAAGTCATTGCCTTCATCAAGAATATAAGCAAAACCACCTGTCATACCTGCACCAAAGTTGATACCTACTTTGCCAAGTACGCAAACCACACCACCGGTCATATATTCACAGCCGTTGTCACCAACACCTTCTACAACCGCTTGAACACCAGAGTTACGAACTGCAAAACGCTCACCAGCACAACCTGCCGCAAATAATTTGCCGCCTGTAGCACCATATAAACAGGTATTACCGGCAATAGTCGCTTTGTGGCTTTCGAACGATGAACCCAGCGGTGGACGAATTACCAGCTTACCGCCAGCCATCCCCTTACCAACATAGTCATTCGCATCGCCTACTAATGTCATTTCAAGGCCACCAGCATTCCATACACCAAATGATTGACCCGCTGTACCATGAAGCTCAATAGAGACAGGATCAGCAGCCATACCTTGGTTACCATGTTTAGAGGCAATATAGCCCGATAACATCGCACCCACTGAGCGGTCAGTATTACAAATACGACTTACCAATGAGGTGCCCGATTTTTCATCAATCGCTTGTTTTGCTTTTTCAAGCAAGGTTTCATTTAGCTGACCTAAATAATGCGAGCTATTTGGCGCACTACAATACAAGGTTTCACCCGTAGGGTTGTTAGGCACAGCAATCACAGACGACAGATCTACTTTCTTTTGCTTCTCTGTTTTGCCTTCAATAGCTTCAAGCAGGTCCAAACGACCAATTAAATCGGTTAATCGAGTAACCCCTAAGCTTGCCATTATTTGGCGCGCTTCTTCGGCAATAAACTTAAAGTAGTTCATCGCCATTTCTGGCAGACCATGATAATGCTTTTGACGAAGCGTATCGTCTTGCGTTGCAACACCGGTCGCACAGTTGTTTAAGTGACAAATACGCAGATACTTACAACCAAGTGCCACCATAGGGCCAGTACCAAAGCCAAAGCTTTCAGCACCTAAAATAGCCGCCTTGATGATATCTAAACCCGTTTTAAGGCCACCATCAGTTTGTAGACGAATACGATGACGTAAACCATTTTCTACTAGCGCTTGCTGGGTTTCAGCAAGACCAAGCTCCCAAGGACTTCCTGCATACTTAACAGAAGTAAGTGGGCTTGCACCTGTACCACCGTCATAACCAGCAATGGTGATTAAATCGGCATACGCTTTTGCTACGCCAGTTGCGATAGTACCTACACCCGGCTCAGAAACAAGTTTCACCGAAATCAGTGCATCTGGGTTTACTTGTTTTAAATCGAAAATAAGCTGGGCTAAATCTTCAATCGAGTAAATATCGTGATGCGGTGGAGGCGAAATCAAAGTCACACCTGGCACTGAGTAACGTAATTTTGCAATATACGGCGTTACTTTTTCACCCGGTAATTGACCACCCTCACCTGGTTTTGCACCTTGCGCCACTTTAATCTGAATTACATCAGCGCTACGTAAGTAGTGCGGTGTTACGCCAAAGCGGCCAGATGCAACTTGCTTAATACGCGAGTTTTTCTCTGTGCCGTAGCGAAGTTTGTCTTCACCACCTTCGCCTGAGTTTGAACAACCACCTAAACGGTTCATTGCAATCGCGAGCGCTTCATGAGCCTCTGGCGATAACGCACCAATACTCATTGCTGCTGAGTCAAAACGCTTGTAGAGCTCAGTTGCCGGCTCAACGTCATCGATATTCACCCCAGCTTCAGGTATTTTCACTGCCAACATGTCACGTAAATTGGTGATCGGGCGGTTATTTACTAAATCAGCGTAGGCTACATAGTCGCTATATTCCCCAGAACGCACAGCTTTTTGCAGTGTTTGGATAACGTCTGGGTTATAGGCATGGTATTCACCACCATGAACATATTTTAATAAGCCGCCGTGGCTTAATAATTTACGTTTACTAAAAGCCAACTTATGTAGTTTGCGTTGGTCATCATCAAAGTCAGTAAAACAAGCCCCTTTGATGCGACTTGCCACGCCATTAAAACAGGTTTCTACAACTGCATCTGATAAACCTACGGCCTCAAATAACATCGAACAGCGATACGAAGCAACAGTACTAATGCCCATTTTCGACATGATTTTATATAGACCTTTATTTATCGCATTACGATAAGCAAGGGTTACTTCACAGTAGCTCTTGTTTAAGATCTTTTTGTCAGTCATCGCAACTAACGATTCATACGCAAGATACGGATAAATTGCTGTTGCACCAAAGCCTAGTAATACAGCAAATTGGTGTGCATCACGGACACTGCCCGATTCAATAATGATATTTGATTCACAGCGTAAGTTGTTATCAACTAAACGTTTTTGAACAGACCCTACCGCCATTGCAGCCGGGATAGGCAAGTGCGTTTCACTAAAGTTACGGTCACTTAGAATAAGCATGACACAGCCCGACGCTGCTTTTGCTTGCGCTTCATCACAGATACGGGTGATCGCTTTCTCTAAACCTTCTTCTTTGGTGTAAGTAATATCAATTTTACAATAGCTGTAATGCTCATCGTCAGCATTGATAAGCTGTTGCATGTCTGCATACATCAAAATTGGCGTATCAAACTGTAAACGCTTAGCATGGCCTGTTGTTTCATTAAATACGTTTTGCTCACTACCAATACAAGTAGCTAAAGACATAACGTGATTTTCACGAAGTGGATCAATCGGTGGATTGGTTACTTGCGCGAATTTTTGTCTGAAGTAATCGAACAGTGAACGATGACCTTCTGAAAGTACCGCAAATGGCGTGTCATCACCCATTGAGCCTGTTGCTTCTTGACCATTTTCGCCCATTACACGAATAACGCTATCAAGTTCTTCGTTGGTGTAACCAAACATTTTTTGGTACTTAAGCAGAGTTTCATCATCAAATGAACGGTTGCCCGCATCTTTCTCTGAGAGTTGCTCAAACGGTGTTAAACGCTTAACGTTTGCTTCTAGCCATGCTTTATATGGATGGCGTGATTTAAGGTCTTGGTCAATCTCATCTGAATGCCAAATCTTCCCTTGATGAGTATCAATAACTAATAGCTCACCAGGGCCAACACGGCCTTTCTCAACCACTTCGTCTGGTGCGTAGTCCCAAATACCTACTTCTGAGGCAAGGGTAATGAAACCATCTTGAGTGATTACATAGCGAGCTGGACGCAAGCCATTACGGTCAAGGTTACAGGCTGCAAAACGACCGTCAGACATTACAATACCTGCCGGGCCATCCCATGGTTCCATGTGCATTGAGTTGAAGTCATAAAATGCACGTAAGTCATCATCCATGGCACGGTTCTTTTGCCATGCTGGTGGCACAAGCATACGCATAGCACGGAATAAATCCATACCACCCGCTAAGAACAACTCAAGCATATTATCTAAGCTTGAAGAGTCAGAGCCGCTTTCATTCACAAAAGGCGCTGCTGATTGCAAATCAGGAATAAGTGGTGAGGCAAACTTGTACGCACGGGCACGAGCCCACTGGCGGTTACCTTGAATAGTATTAATTTCACCATTATGCGCTAAATAGCGGAATGGTTGCGCTAATGGCCAACGAGGTTGTGTATTAGTAGAGAAACGTTGGTGGAATACACAAATCGCACTGGTCATGCGAATGTCAGCTAAATCTAAATAAAAGTTAGGTAAGTCTACAGGCATCATTAAGCCTTTATAGACGGTAACTAAACCAGATAAGCTGGCAATATAAAAATGTTCATCGTTTTCGAGGCGCTTTTCTGCACGACGACGAGCTACATACAAGCGACGCTCTAAATCTTTTGGACGCCAGCCTTCTGGTGCGCTCACAAAAATTTGTTCAAAGCCCGGTAGTTGTTTTTTTGCAATTGGCCCTAAACATGATGAATCTGTTGGCACTACACGCCACCCCTGAATACTCAAGGTTTCTTTTTCAAGTTCTTCACTCAGCACATCTTTAGCTGTTTGTGCAAGTACAGGATCAGCATTTAAAAATACCATGCCGACTGCGTAGTTCTTACCTAAATGCCAATCATGTTCGCTGGCAATAGCACGAAAGAAACTATCGGGTTTTTGCATTAATAAACCACAGCCATCACCGGTTTTGCCATCTGCAGAAATACCGCCTCGGTGTTCCATGCGATCTAAGCCCGTGATTGCTGTTCGAATCAAGCGATGACTCGCTTGACCATTGACCTGGGCTATTAAGCCAAAGCCACAATTATCTTTTTCTAATTTTGAGTCATATAACATAGACCCCTCCCCTTGCTACAACGACTAGCGATTCAGTCTTTTGCGACAGTGCTAGCAGACGAACAAAACTATCGCCAATTGTTCCATGAGTCAATAGAGATTTGAATACATATTCATATTCTTGAATATTTCTCACTTGGAGGCACATATTAAATACTAAGCAATTTCTTTACATTTAGACGTATTTTTACCGTTATTTTTTTATGACACTGGTGTCAAATTTAACAACTTGTAAAAAACCAATCTAAAAACCCGCACCTTTACGTTAACGTAAACTGCACCAACAAATGAATAATTATTCAACTTATGAATATCAATGCAGCTTTTTATGGGGTCTCACCTAGCACAGTTGCATCATTATTTACTCTTGGCTTTAGCATAGTTACAAACTATGTATCTGAGCAGACTACCTTAGTCGCAATGACTGAGTTTCTTTACCTATGCGTCAACAAACAGCAATTTAAAAGTGTCCGCTGCGGACACTTTTTCTGTCCGCGGACAGGCAGTAACTCATTAAACAAAATAAAATGCATTAAAAATCAATACATTAAATTTTGGCACGCTACTAGTATAGATAAGACATCAGCGAAATTGAGGATTTCAAAATGTTCACTATCAGTTTGTTTATGGCTTCTCCACTTACCATGCTTGCCGTTGGCTTCATGATTGTGTGTTTTGAGAATCGTAAGGAGTTATGATGATTAAGGATACCAGCGCCCAAGATATTACCGTGGCTAAGAAAAACACTATAAAAAAACCACTTATGTTAGCAGCGGGTCTAATACTTGTTGGTGCGCTTGGCTTTCAAGCTTTGTTTGCCAGTAACGATGGCAGCATTTCGGTTGATGCAGCAAGCCTACAAATTAGTGAAGTGAGCCAAAAGACGCTCACCAGAGATGTGGCAGCGAGCGGTAAAATCGTTGCAGCTAATGCGCCAAAGGTTTATAGCCCTGAACGTGGTTTTGTCGATTTAAAAGTAAAAGCCGGTGATAGCGTTGAAGTAAATGAAGTGATTGCAACCGTTACCAGCCCTGAGCTAACCAACGAATTAAAACAACAACAATCAGTATTAGCGCGATTAGAAGGCGAATTACAACGCAAGCAACTTGAAGCGCGCAGGCAAAAGCTGAGCCTTACCAAAGCACTCGATTTAGCTCAGGTAGAACTAAATGCCGCAGATAGAGAAAACCGTCGCGCTAAAATCTCTATCGAGAAACATTTAATCAGCCAAATAGATTTAGAAAAAGCCGTTGATGATTTAGCTCGTGCCAAGCTTTCTTATAAGCATGCTGAGCAAGAAGTCAGCTTAGCTAAAGATACCCTCGCATTTGAGCTAAAAGCAGCAGAGCGCGATCTGGCGCGTCAGCAATTGATTGTTGATGACTTACTAAGGCAAGTAAATGAACTCACCATTACAGCCAGCGTAAGCGGCATTGTGGGTAACTTATTAGTGCAACAAAAAGAGGCGGTAACACAAAGCCAACCGTTAATGACATTGGTCGATTTAAGTAACTTTGAAGCAGAACTGCAAGTACCAGAAAGCTACGCCAACGAGCTAGGTCTTGGTATGCAAGTAGAACTTACTTTAGGCGCACGTCATGTAACAGGCACCCTATCGGCTATTTCGCCTGAAGTGAATAATCGCGAGGTCACTACCCGCGTACGCTTTGACAATGAGATTTCTGGCATTCGCCAAAACCAACGCTTAACCGCACGTATTTTATTAGAGAATCGCGACAATGTATTGCAGGTAAAACGCGGCGCATTCTTACAACAAGGTGGCACCCATGCTTATAAAGTTGACGGTGACATGGCTTATTTAATCGATATAAAAACCGGTGCAAGCAGTATCAATGCTGTCGAGATTATCGAAGGCGTAGAGCCTGGCGATAAGTTAATTATCTCGAATTACGATCGCTTTAAAAAAGCACCCACACTGGTTTTACGCTAACAAATAAAAGGAATAATCAACATGCTTACAATGAACAACATCAGCAAAGTATATCAAACAGATATGGTACAAACGCACGCCCTTCGCGACTTCAACCTACAAGTAGAAGAAGGTGAATTTATTGCCGTAACGGGTCCGAGTGGCTCAGGTAAAACCACCTTTTTAAACATTGCCGGTATGTTGGAGCCGTTTAGCGAAGGCCAATACATGCTAGACGGTATTGATGTGGGTAAATTAAATGACAACCAGCGCGCAGATCTCCGTAATCAAAAAATTGGTTTTATTTTCCAAGGCTTCAACCTTATTCCAGATTTGAACTTGTATGAAAATATTGAAGTACCACTGCGTTATCGCGGTATCAAAGCTGCTGAGCGTAAACGCCGAATTGAACAATGCCTTGAGCAAGTTGGTTTAGCCTCACGCGCTAAACACTTACCGCAACAACTTTCTGGTGGTCAACAGCAACGTGTGGCCATTGCAAGAGCCCTTGCAGGTGAACCACGCTTTTTACTCGCCGATGAGCCAACTGGTAATTTAGATAGCCTAATGGCGCGTCAGGTAATGGAGCTGCTTGAGCAAATCAACCGTGATGGCGCAACCATCATCATGGTAACCCATGATCCAGAGCTTGCCCGCAGAGCACCTCGTAATATCCAAGTTGTTGATGGCCAACTCGCAGACTTCACTTTGTATCAAGGCACCCAAAACCTTAAAGCGGCTGGAGTGTAACCATGTTCCTTCATTATTTAGATTTAAGCTGGCGCAGCTTTAAGCGCACGCCACTAGTAAGCTTTTTAATGGTGCTGGCTATTGCCATTGGTATTGGCGTAACCATGACAAGTTTATCTGTGTATCACATGATGTCGGCAGACCCTATTCCTGAAAAAAGTAGCGATCTTTATTCTGTGCAGTTACAAACCATGGATGAAGGCCGTACGTGGTGGACAGTCGATAACATGCCACTGCAATTAACCTATCAAGATGCGGTTAATCTTAACCAGGCCAAAGCTGGTGGCAAACGTGTCACTATGGTTAGAACGGGTTTTTCGGTTTATTTAGACTCAGATAAAGTTAAACCTTTTATTGGTCAAGCCCGTCTAACCACCCCTGATTTTTTCGATATGTTTAACCTATCGTTTATTTATGGTGGGGTTTGGAGCGCGCAACAAGAAGCCGATGCAGCACCTGTCGTGGTTATCAATAAAGAATTAAACGACAAACTATTCGCAGGTGAAAACCCCGTAGGCAAAATGGTGTACCTCGATGATGCTAGTTACGAAGTCATTGGCGTGATTGATGATTGGGATATCACTACTAAATACTATGACTTGAATAACGGTGCATTTAATAAAACCGAACAACTGTTTTTACCATTTAGCCTAATGAAAGCACGCCAGCTTGAAAACTGGGGTAATACCAATGGTTGGAAGCACGAAAAAACCAATACCTTTAATGACAAGCTCAATTCAGAAATGGTGTGGTTACAGTTTTGGGTTGAACTAAAAACACCTGCAGAAAAGCAAGCTTACCAAGACTTTTTAATGGCCTATATGCAAGAACAACAGAAGCTAGGTCGTTTTAACCGTGAAAAATTAACCGCCACCCTACGTGATGTAAATGAGTGGATGAAGTACAACAATGTTGTCAGCGAAGACAACGAAATTCTGGTTGGCCTAAGCTTTATGTTTTTAGCGGTATGCCTTGCCAACATCTTAGGCTTGTTACTTGCGAAATTTTTACGTCGCGCTCCTGAGGTCGGTGTACGCCGTGCATTAGGTGCCAGTAAACGCCAAATATTCTTTCAACATATTGTTGAGGTAGCCATGTTAGGTTTCTTAGGTGGCATCTTCGGAATTATTTTGGCGCAAGTGGGGTTATTAGGCGTACGTCAAAGCTATAGCTACTACCAAAGCTTAGCCACAATGGACTTGAGCATGTTACTCAGCGCACCTGTGATTGCAATTAGCACCTGTGTTATAGCGGGTCTGTACCCTGCTTGGCTGGTGTGTAAAACCAACCCAGCAATTTACCTTAAGAGCCAATAAGGAAGACACCATGTTAGAAATCAAACCTATCTTTCACGCCTTATGCCGCTCAAAAGTTGGCGCTATTTTATTGCTGATCCAAATTGCCATCACCACTGCAATTGTTAGTAATGCGGCGTTTATTATTCAAGACAGGATTAGCTATTTAAGCCAAGAAACAGGCTACCCTGAACAAGACATTTTCGTTTTTAATGTCATGATGTTTGGCAAAGATGTGTCTCCGTCTCAGCAATATGAGCTTGATGAAGCCATGCTTCGTCAAATACCTGGGGTAGTTGATGCTGCTTATTCGAGTAACACACCGCTTTCGGGCAGTGGTTCTTCGTCAGATTTTAGCTTAAAACCAGCACCTGAAGAGAGTAAATCAGCCCGTACTTCTTACATGTTTATCGATGAGCATGGCATTAATACCTATGGCGTTAAACTCATTGCTGGGCGTAACTACACTGAAGACGAAGTGATCGTTACCGATAACTATGATGAGCTTTCAAAAGTAACCGTTGTCACTAAAACCCTACTCGATGAGCTGTTCCCTGACGGCAATGGTTTAGGCCAAACAGTCTACTTTGGTGACATTCCAATGAAAATAATTGGTGTTATTGATCTAATGAAAGGCCCATGGCTTAAAGACAGCCGTCCAGATAACGTAGCACTGCTGCCTTTTATTAAGCCTGGAACAAATGCACGCTTTGTAGTTAGAACAGAGCCAGGTCAACGTCAATCAGTCATGAACCGTGTTGAAGAAGCCATGCTAAAAAACTACAACAAACGCGTTATCTCTCGCATTCGTGGCTTAGATGACGATAAAGAGTCATACATGGCTGAAGATACATTAATGATGCGCATGCTGATTGTACTAATTACTATTTTAGTGTTGGTGACAGCCCTAGGTATTTTCGGCCTAACGCTGTTCAATATTAGCAAGCGTACTAAGCAAATAGGCACTCGCCGCGCTTTAGGTGCCAGAAAGTCAGCCATCATCAGCTACTTCTTAGTTGAAAACGCCATGATATGTGTTGTTGGTTTAGTGATTGGTGTGATTGCTGCCGTGTATTTAGGCCAGTTGCTCATGCAGCACTTTTCAATAGCTCAGCTTGATATTAGCTACGTGCTTGCTACAGCGCTGGCAGTGTTCGTTATGAGTTTATTAGCGGTACTTGCACCTGCAAAACGGGCGGCGAATATCTCACCGAGCATTGCAACTCGAACAATTTAGTTCTCCCAACCTATGCTACACTGGATTAACAGTGTAGCATTCATCTTGCACCCTTATTAGGAAAATAACTAAAACAATAATATGGAAAAAATACTTATCGTCGATGATAACCCAGCCATTTTGGATGCATTGTCGTTATTACTCGAAATTCACGGTTTTGATGTTGTTACAGCAAGTAACCCGTTTGAGGCAATTCAGGCCGTACAATACCAACGCATAGCGCTTGTTATTCAAGACATGAACTTTACCGCCGACACCACTTCCGGCGAAGAAGGCAAGGAACTTTTTTATGCCTTACGAGACATTAATCCTCACCTACCGATTATTTTGATCACCGCATGGACAGAGCTTTCTACTGCGGTTGAACTTGTCAAAGCAGGGGCTGCTGATTATTTACCAAAACCATGGGACGATGCCAAGCTACTTACTTGTGTAAATAACCTAATAGAGCTGGGTAAAGCAAAACAGCAAAACGAAACCTTTACCCGCCACCAGCAAGAGCGTGACGCATCTGTGCAACAAGCAAATTTGGTGGGCTTGGTTTATAAAAGTACCGCTATGGAGCACATTGTTAATCTTGCGATTCAAGTGGCTAAATCGGATATTTCAGTGCTGATCACAGGCCCTAACGGCAGTGGTAAAGAACGCATTGCGCAAATAATACAGGCCAATTCATTATTAGCAGATAAACCCTTTATCACTGTTAATGCCGGTGCTTTGCCTAGCGAACTTATTGAGGCTGAGTTATTTGGTGCCGAAGCGGGCGCCTATACAGGTATTACAAAACAGCGTATTGGTCGTTTTGAAGCGGCCGATGGTGGCACCCTATTTTTAGACGAAATTGGTAACTTACCACTTTCTGGGCAAATGAAATTATTACGCATTTTACAAACTGGTGAATTTGAACGTTTAGGCTCAACACAAACACGTAAAGTGAATGTGCGGGTGATTTCAGCAACCAATGAAGATTTAAGCCATGCAATTAAAACAGGTCAATTTCGGGAAGACCTTTACTACCGCTTAAATGTTATTGAGTTAAATTTACCAAGCCTTGCCCATCGCCCAGATGATATTTTAGCTTTGGTCGCACACTTTTTACCTGAGCGCACACTGTCGCTTAGTACAGAAAAAGCCCTGCTCGCCCATAGCTGGCCGGGTAATGTTCGTGAGCTTGAAAATGCCTGTAAACGCGCTGGCGTTTTAAAACCCACAGGGGTGATTGAGCTTGCTGATTTTGGCTTACAAGTTGAAACAAACAGCCCATCACAAACAAGAGCAGAGCCTAACAAACAAGAGATTGAACTTGCCATGCGCGAGTACAAAGGTGTGATTGCTAAAGTGGCTCGCCATTTTGGCCTAAGTCGCCAAGCGCTTTATCGCAGGCTTGATAAATTTAAGATTGAATACTAATGCGTTTTTCGTTTCGATATAAAATCATAACCTTATGCATGGCAGCGTCTGCATTGCCACTTATGTTGGTTTGTTACTTTGCGGGTATAAGCTTGTTTTACAGCCTATTAGCCCTGCTCGCTTGCGCTTTGATCAGCGGACTTTTTGCCGCGCAATTATCAACCCCGCTTATTGATGGCATGAACTCACTCGAAACCGGGTTGCTTAATTTTAAAGATGGTGAGCTGGCTACATTATTAGCCTATGATGGCAGTGATGAGCTAGGTGATTTATGCCGGCTTTATAACCAAACCGCAAAACAGCTTCGCCAAGAAAAGCAATGGATATATCAGCGTGAGTTGATGCTCGACAAAGTACTGCAAAGCTCCCCGCAAGCTGTGCTTTTGACTAACGACCAAGGCTTTATTGTGTATAGCAACCACAGTGCTCGTAGCTTACTCGATGCTAAGTCAGCCCTTGAAGGTGCCAAGCTCGAAAACTTATTAGATTCAAGCTGCGAGCAATTAACGCGTGCCATTCACAAAGGCGTTGATGGCTTATTTACCCTCGATAAAGCAGATCAAGAATCACAAACTTGGCATATGGCAACAGGCCGATTATTACTTAATAATCAGTTTCATCAACTTTATGTTTTTAAACAACTGACCCGTGAACTAAGCCGCCAAGAAGTAGAGGTATGGAAAAAAGTCATTCGTATCATTAGCCATGAGCTTAACAACTCACTAGGGCCAATGTCATCGATGCTTCATAGCGCGCAACTATTAACAAAAGAAGTCGACGAGCCACGCTTAAAACGGGTATTTACCACCATTGAAGACCGCATAAAACACCTTAATGAGTTTGTGCAAGGCTATGGTAAATTTGCCAAGTTACCCACCCCTCAACTATCAACGATTAACTGGCCGACGCTGATTGAGCAATTAAAAAGTCAGTGGCAGGTTAAGGTATCACTTGATGAACGTGTAATAACTGATGCTGATCACACTCAGCTCGAACAATTACTTATAAACCTATTAAAAAATGCCTATGAATCGGGTTCAAACCCCGAAGATGTCAGCTTAACTGTGCAACAAGAAACAATTGGCACACACATCACAGTGAGTGATAAAGGCAAGGGTATGAGTGAGGCTGTAATGGCCAACGCACTAATCCCCTTTTACTCAACCAAAGCAACTGGCAGTGGTTTAGGGCTAGCACTGTGCAGAGAAATAGTTGAAGCGCACCACGGGCAAATTAGCCTACATAACCGTGAGCACGGTGGTTTGAGCGTGCATGTTTTATTACCCGGGTAATACCACCGCTTACTAATCTTAAGCGAATGGCTATAAAAAAAGCCGCAGTTTGCGGCTTTTTTCTACACTAAATATAATTATTCAGCGTCTTTTTCTTTGTACTTTGCAGCTGTTTCAGTGATTAGTGGCTGTAATTCACCACGTTGAAACATTTCGATGATAATGTCACAACCACCGATAAGCTCGCCTTCTACCCATAATTGTGGGAATGTTGGCCAGTTTGCGTATGCAGGTAACTCTGCACGGATATCTGGGTTAAGTAGAATGTCAACGTAAGCAAACTGCTCACCACATGCCATAAGTGCTTGTGATGCTTGTGAAGAAAAACCACAGTTAGGTAACTTTGGTGATCCTTTCATGTAAAGAAGGATTGGATTTTCAGAAATTTGCTGTTTAATTTTATCGATGGTTTCCATTTACAACCTCAAAAAAGACATTAGCTTACTACATTGGCCTTGAAAAAGTTTCACAGTGGCCTCAGATATATAACTTAAATCGGCATTCGTAGCCACAATTTAAAATAGTCTTTAGCAATAGCATTGCTGTTTGCTAAAACTTGAGTAAAATACTCAACAATTATAGTAACACTATAATACCACTTGGTATAGGGAAGTACGCTGTTTACCTTGCTATTACCTATAACTGAGTGGACTATCAACCAAGAAGATGGAGATAAAAAATGGCATTTGAACTACCGTCACTACCATACGCAATCGATGCATTAGAGCCACATATTTCAAAAGAGACTCTAGAGTTTCACCACGGTAAACACCACAACACTTACGTTGTGAAATTAAACGGTCTGATCCCAGGCACAGAATTCGAAAACAAATCTTTAGAAGAAATCGTATGTTCTTCAGAAGGTGGCGTATTTAACAATGCTGCACAAATCTGGAACCACACTTTCTACTGGAACAGCCTATCTCCAAACGGTGGTGGCGAGCCTACAGGCGCAATCGCTGACGCGATCAACGCTAAATGGGGTTCTTTCGACGCATTCAAAGAAGCGTTAAACGACAAAGCAGTAAACAACTTCGGTTCAAGCTGGACTTGGTTAGTTAAACTAGCTGATGGCACACTTGATATCGTAAACACGTCAAATGCTGCAACGCCATTAACTGATGAAGGTGTTACTCCAATCCTAACTGTGGATCTGTGGGAACACGCTTACTACATCGATTACCGTAACGTACGTCCTGATTACCTAAAAGGTTTCTGGGCATTAGTTAACTGGGACTTCGCGAACGCTAACTTCGCTTAATCTTCTGTTACAAACAGTAATCAAAAAAGACGCTTCGGCGTCTTTTTTATTGCCCTTTGCACGCCCCTTCTGACCCGCAGCCAACCACTCACCCAAAAAGCCTAATCAGGATGAGCTTTTTTCAATTAAATTCTTAATTTTCTTGCGCAAAAATTCAAAATCGTGACTAAGCTTTAATTAACCTTTGCTTTTCTCTTAATCTAATTACACGTCATTTTAGCGGGTTTTCGGAGGTCTCTATGAGTATTTTTGAGCATTACCAATCACGATACGAAGCAGCGCAAGAAGAAGAATACAGTATTGAGGAATTTCTCGAGATCTGTAAGAAGGATAAATCAGCTTATGCCAGCGCACCTGAACGGTTATTGATGGCTATTGGCGAACCTGAAATTATCGACACATCAACCGATGCGCGCTTAAGCAGGCTGTTTTCAAATCGTGTAGTTGCACGCTACCCGGCATTTCACGATTTTTATGGTATGGAAGATGCCATAGAGCAAATCGTCTCTTATCTAAAACATGCTGCGCAAGGCTTAGAAGAATGTAAGCAAGTGCTGTATTTACTTGGCCCTGTAGGGGGTGGTAAATCATCCATTGCTGAAAAACTAAAATACTTAATGCAACAAGTACCTATTTATTCAATTAAAGGCTCGCCTGTTAATGACCACCCTTTAGCCTTATTTGATCCAAATGAAGACGCCGAGCTTTTAGAAAAAGAATATGGCATTAAACCGCGTTATTTAAAAACGGTGATGTCACCGTGGGCTGCAAAACGCTTAAGTGAATTTAATGGTGACATTAGCCAATTTAGAGTGGTTAAGCGCTACCCATCTATTTTAAATCAAGTTGCGATTGCTAAAACTGAGCCCGGCGATGAAAACAACCAAGACATTTCAGCGCTCGTTGGTAAAGTCGATATTCGCCAGCTTGAGCACTTTGCACAAAATGACCCCGATGCGTATGCCTACTCCGGTGCACTTTGTTTAGCTAACCAAGGTTTAATGGAGTTTGTGGAAATGTTTAAAGCACCAATCAAGGTGCTACACCCACTACTTACAGCAACGCAAGAAGGTAACTACAACGGCACAGAAGGCATTAGCGCCCTACCGTTTAATGGTATGATTCTGGCTCACTCTAATGAATCTGAGTGGCAAACATTCAAGAACAATAAAAACAATGAAGCATTTTTAGACCGTGTTTACATCGTCAAAGTACCTTATTGTTTACGTGTTTCTGAAGAGGTTAAAATTTACAATAAACTACTCGAAAATAGTGAGTTACATGACGCCCCTTGTGCACCCGGTACATTAAAAACACTGGCGCAATTTACCACCCTTTCACGCATGAAAGAGCCAGAAAACTCAAGCATTTATTCAAAAATGCGGGTGTATGACGGCGAAAGCTTAAAAGACACCGATCCGAAAGCGAAGTCGTATCAAGAATACCGCGACTACGCAGGTGTTGATGAAGGCATGACTGGGCTTTCTACCCGCTTTGCGTTTAAGATTCTGTCGCGGGTATTTAACTTCGATACTACCGAAGTAGCTGCCAACCCTGTGCACTTATTTTATGTGCTTGAGCAACAAATTGAGCGTGAACAGTTTTCAGCCGATGTTGAAGAGCGTTACTTAAGTCACTTAAAAGGCTACCTCATTCCTCAATACGTAGAGTTTATTGGTAAAGAGTTACAAACGGCCTATTTAGAATCTTACTCAGAATACGGGCAAAACATCTTTGACCGTTATGTCACCTATGCTGATTTTTGGATCCAAGATCAAGAATACCGTGACCCAGATACCGGCCAGCTATTTGACCGTGCAGCACTTAACGCAGAGCTTGAAAAGATTGAAAAACCTGCGGGCATTTCAAATCCGAAAGATTTCCGTAATGAAATAGTCAATTTCGTACTGCGTGCACGCGCGCACAACCAAGGCAAGAATCCGCTTTGGACTAGCTACGAAAAACTTCGCACGGTTATTGAGAAGAAAATGTTCTCAAATACAGAAGATCTCCTGCCGGTTATTTCGTTCAATGCGAAAACATCAGCTGAAGATCAGAAAAAACACGAAGACTTTGTCAATCGTATGGTTGAGAAAGGCTATACCCAAAAACAAGTACGTTTACTTTCTGAATGGTATTTACGCGTTAGAAAATCGCAGTAAAAAACGTTTGTTTTAAGGGGGTTGTTATGGCGCATTTTATTGACCGACGCCTGAACGGAAAAAACAAAAGTACCTTGAATCGTCAACGGTTCATCAGGCGTTACAAAAAACAGATTAAAGAAGCGGTGTCTGATGCCATTAATAAGCGTAGCGTAACCGATACCACCAGCGGTGAGAGTATTTCTATTCCGCAACGTGATATCAGTGAGCCTATTTTTCATCAAGGACGTGGTGGTGACCGTGAACAGATCCATCCAGGCAATGACCAATTCTCTACGGGCGACAAAATTAAGCGCCCGCAAGGAGGCGGTCAAGGTGGTGGCTCTGGCGAGGGGGAAGCCAGTGATTCGGGTGAAGGACAAGACGACTTTGTGTTCTCTATTTCAAAAGATGAATACTTAGACTTATTGTTTGAAGACTTAGAGCTGCCTAACCTGCAACAAAACCAGCTCGATAAACTGGTGCAAATGAAAACCCATCGAGCCGGTTTTTGTAACGATGGCATGCCAAGCAACATTGATATTGTGCGCTCTTTACAGGGCTCACTTGCGCGAAGAGTTGCAATGACTGCTGGAAAAAAGCGCCATCTTGCTGAACTTGAAGGTCAGTTAGCGCTTTTAAAAGCCGAAGATCAGCCAGATAAAGCGGCTATCGCTTTGCTTGAACGGCAAATTGAGGAGCTGCAAAGTCGCATTAAAGCAGTGCCATTTATCGATAATTACGATTTACGTTTTCGTAATTATGAAAAACGACCACACCCCACAAGCAAAGCTGTGATGTTTTGTTTAATGGATGTGTCCGGCTCGATGGATCAAGCGACTAAAGACATGGCAAAACGCTTTTATATTTTGCTTTATCAATTTTTAACCCGTAGCTACAAAAATATAGAAGTCGTTTATATTCGCCATCATACCCAAGCGAAAGAAGTCGATGAGCAAGAGTTTTTCTATTCTCAAGAAACGGGTGGCACCATCGTCTCCAGCGCATTAAAACTGATGAACGAAATCATCGCTGAACGCTATAACCCTGAAGAGTGGAATATATATGCAGCGCAAGCGTCTGATGGCGACAACTGGGCAGATGACTCACCAAATTGTGGAGAAATTTTACGTA
This sequence comes from Pseudoalteromonas sp. Ps84H-4, assembly GCF_024124645.1. Classification (NCBI taxonomy): domain Bacteria; kingdom Pseudomonadati; phylum Pseudomonadota; class Gammaproteobacteria; order Alteromonadales; family Pseudoalteromonadaceae; genus Pseudoalteromonas; species Pseudoalteromonas sp. Ps84H-4. The sequence goes on from NZ_JAMXSK010000012.1 coordinate 22,593, forward strand.
ACAAGCTTCTAAAAGCAGTACGCTACTATGCGTATATTGAAATCACAGCCCGTGCTCACCAAAGCTTATGGCGAGAGTATCAATCAATAGCGCAAACCCACGACAACTTTGCAATGCAACATATTCGTGGCGTTGAGGACATTTACCCAATTTTCCGTGAATTATTTAAAAAGAATCGTCAGCAGCAAGGCGCCGCATAGCCTTGCGAGTGAGGTAAAGTATGGCCGATAAACGTATTAGCGACGGTCCTGATTGGACATTTGATTTATTAGCAGAGTATCAAACTGAGATTGAACGGGTCGCGAAAATTTATAAACTCGATACCTACCCGAATCAAATTGAGGTGATCACTGCAGAACAGATGATGGATGCCTATTCGAGTGTGGGTATGCCAATTGGCTACAGCCACTGGTCGTATGGTAAAAAATTCATTCAAACTGAGCAAAACTATAAACGTGGGCAAATGGGCCTCGCTTATGAAATTGTTATTAACTCAGACCCGTGTATTGCCTATTTAATGGAAGAAAACACACTGCCAATGCAAGCCTTGGTTATGGCCCACGCCTGCTATGGTCACAACTCATTTTTTAAAGGTAATTACTTATTTAAGACTTGGACCGACGCCAGCTCAATCATCGACTACTTATTATTTGCAAAAAACTACATTGCCAAATGCGAAGAAAAATATGGCATTAATGAGGTCGAGAATCTCATCGACTCATGCCATGCATTAATGAATTACGGTGTGGATCGCTATAAGCGCCCACAACGTATTTCGCTTTATGAAGAACAAAAACGCCAGCAAGAGCGCGAAGATTACTTACAATCACAAGTGAATGAGCTGTGGCGCACTATTCCTACCTCGCAACAAGAGTCTAAAAAACGTGAGCGCCGTTTTCCTGAAGAACCGCAAGAAAATATTTTATATTTCATCGAAAAAAATGCCCCATTACTTGAATCATGGCAGCGTGAAGTAATCCGTATTGTGCGTAAAATTTCGCAATATTTTTATCCGCAAAAACAAACTCAAGTAATGAATGAAGGCTGGGCAACATTCTGGCATTACACCATTTTGAACCATCTGTATGATGAAGGTAAGCTCACCGATGCCTTTATGCTCGAGTTCTTACAAAGCCACACCAATGTTGTGTACCAACCGCCTTACAACAGTAATTATTATTCAGGGATTAATCCTTACGCCCTTGGTTTTAACATGATGGTTGATATTCGTCGTATTTGTGAAAACCCGACCGAGGAAGATAAAAGATGGTTTCCGGAGTATGCCGGCAGTGATTGGTTAGAAACGCTGCACTTTGCAATGCAAAACTTTAAAGACGAGAGCTTTATAAGCCAGTTCTTATCGCCAAAAATTATCCGCGATTTTAAGTTATTTACTATTATTGACCATGAAAAAGAACCCACCCTAAATGTGGGTGCAATTCATGATGAAATGGGTTATCACCAAGTACGTGAAAGTTTGTCAGCGCAATACAATTTAAGTAACCACGAACCCAATATTCAAGTTTACGATGTTGATGTTAGAGGTGACCGCTCTTTGACCTTACGCTATGTGCCACATAACAATATCCCCTTAGCAAACTCAAAAGATGAAGTATTAAAACACCTTTACAGGTTATGGGGCTTTAAGGTAAAACTGGAACAAGAGTCTTCAACAGGGGAAGTGTCACTACTGGGAGAATGCCCAAAAAGTGATGCCCGACACACTACAGAGTGAACCGAATGAATAAAAAGTTACTGGTTATCATCGATTCTGTCGACGATGCAAAAACGTCGTTATTACACGCTAAACAAAAAGCTAAAGGGGTTAAGCATATTGATATTGTTGCTTTTAGCTATGAAGACACCAGTAGCATTTTATTTTCTCTTCCGCCAGATGAAGCTTTGGCTATTCAAGATAAAGAGTTAGCGAAACTGCGTACCTCATTAAGTCCGCTAATTAATGACTATTTAGAAGTCGGTAGTTACACATTACAAACACTGTGGCACGAGAGCCCCGTGCAGTGGCTGGCTAACGAAGTAACCACCTCAGACTATGAGATGGTAATTAAAACCCGCCATATTGATGAACAAACGCAATTTAGCGAGCTTGACTGGCAGCTTATTCGATTTAGCCCGCTGCCTCTTTACCTAGCTGCTGACAACAAGTGGCGTAACAATACCAATGTACTCGCCGCGCTCGATTTAGGTAGCGAGAAAGCCACAAAATACTGTTTAAATGAAGCAATTATAAAAACCGGCCTTGCCTTCGCAGAGGATTATCAGAGCGAATTTTTTGCCTGCTATACTGTCCATGTGTCGCCTTTCTTGCGAGATTTAGGGATTGTTTTTTCTGATGAGCAGGTAACTAACGCTTATGAAAAATTACCGGTTGCGCAACGTGCACTAATTGAAGCTCATAATTTAAAAGAGCAACTCAAAATTAAAGCTGGGGTGGTTGAACAAGTTATACCTAGTGTCGCCGCAAAACTTAATGCTGATTTAGTAATTATGGGGTCAGTGGGTAACACGGGCATAAAAGGGCATTTAATCGGTAATACCGCTGAGAAGGTCATGAAACTGTTAAAAACAGATATTCTCGTATTACCACCAATTGGAGTGTAAAAAAGGGTGAAGTTTCGCCCTTTTCCGTTAAGTTATAAATCTGAATACGCTGTAACTTTATTACGGCCGTTTTCTTTAGAGTGATATAAAGCTTTATCTGCAGCTTCAACCCACTTTTCATAACGATCGAACTTTTCGTCAAAACAAGCAAAACCAATACTGACGGTTAACTGAATTTGTTTTTCACCAAAATAAATTGACGAGTTCTCAATCATTGAACGCAGACGTTCAGCAAAAATATGCGCACCATCGAGATCAGTATCCAGTAAAGTTACTGCAAACTCTTCGCCACCATAGCGACCTGCCAAATCAGTTTCACGTAATGTTTTTCTAAGTAAATCAGCAATGTGACGCAGCGCTTCATCACCGCCACGGTGACCGTGTTCATCATTGACCTTTTTAAAGTGGTCAATGTCAAACATTAATAAGGTACTGCAGCCGCCACTGCGTACGATACGCATATGCTCTTTACGCAGTTTTTCTTCCCAATATCCCCTATTCGTTAATTTTGTAAGGGCATCAGTTCGACTCATTTGCTCAAGCTTACTATTGGCTTCTTCTAGCTCTTTTTTATTTACCGCTTCATCGGTTACATCATAAATAATGATACAGATATGAGACACTTCACCAGTGGTCGTGGTTAAAGGAATAAAGGTGGCATTTTGATACATATGATCCGCTTTACCAGTAATTGGGCGGTAATTTTTAAAGCGGAAAATATAAGGCTGCTGCTCCCAGATAGTAAAAGAGCGATTATTTAAAATGAACACTGACTCTGATTTGCTACGGAACCATTTCTCGTCTATTGATGGAAACAAATCAAACAAATCTTTGTCTTTCACGGCACTTGGTAACAAGCCTGAATGGTTTTCCATAAACCCATTCCAAATGCAGACTTTGTAGTCCCTATCAAGCACCACAAGACCTACATCAACAGTATTAAACATATCCATTAACCAATGGAGTTCATTCATATTAAAATCAGATGCAGGCATAGTTTAATCTTCTAGTAAATAAGCGACTTTGTATTTTAAGGTTTTGAGCGAATCCTCAGTAAATAGCAGCATTAAATCACAATTAATATTATGATTTTCGATGCCATAGCTGATCTCAATCGCCAACGTTCGTTGCCAGCGAGATTTATTAGCCTTTACCAAATCAGACACATCACAATGTTGACCCAGAACCACAGGGTGCCCTTGACTAAAGCGCATATCAAGCTGCTTTGAAAGACCACTTAAAATAGCCCCGATCAGAATATTGCTCACATCCATTAGCAACTCAAGCTCAATCTTGTTGTTAAGCTCGCCTTCGTAATTCATGAGTGACGCAATTTCTTTAAAGCTTGAGTCATTTAACAGTAGCAAAGCTTCACCAGAAACACCGCCGCCTATAAAGCCTTGGCAAACCCCAGAGGTAGTCGCATTGGCATCAATAGAACGCAGTGCCATGTCTAGTTCATTAACTTCTAGGATATTAACATTCGGGATAGGCAACTTTACAAACACATTCAGTAAGCGTGCAAGCAAGTCCCCTGCTTGTCCCATTGCAACATTGGTAAGCTCTTGATAGATATCACGTACATCGGGGTCAACTTGTTCGCCCAGCCGGTGTGATAGACGCTCACGCATGGCTTTGTCTTTAATACCATGGTGTTCAATGATATTAGCAAGCTTTTCTGCAGAGCAAGGTTTTTGAATAAAATCAATGGCGCCTAACTCAAGCACACGTTGATGAGCATTAGGTTGGATATCACCTGAAACAACCACGGTAAGCACATGAAGATCTTGGTCTTGAATGGCTTGAAGTACTTCATAGCCATCCATCTCAGGCATATTTAAATCAAGAAATAGTATTTCAGGCTGAATTTTTTTGATTTGCTCAATACAGTGCACACCGTCTTCAGCAAACTCAATTTTAATATCCCAATCATCGGGTAAAGAGCGCGCTAATTGCCGACGAGCTAACTTTGAATCATCACAAACTAATACCGATGTTGACATATACTCTCTCTAAACCCACACTTTTTTACTAGCCATCTTTAAGAGTGCTAACTTTATTCTTATTTTAATTCATAAAAAATAGCGGCACGGACACATGTTAATCAAACTGCTCGTTTTTTACAATTTTAAATTAGAGTAAACCTTGGAGCAATTAGATGAGTATAATACACTCAGCTTAAATGCGTTAATTTGAAGGAATTATATTATGTTACGCCCACTTATTTTTGCACTCAGTGCAGTTTGTACGTTTAGTTACGCAAATGACTTACCAGAAAATAGTCTTGATGCTGGTAAGGTATCAGCTCAGTCAAAGCCTGTTACCCTACTAGGACAAGGGGTTGAAGTCGGTCAAAAAGCACCTAATTTTAAAGTAGTAGATGATAGCTTTACACCTGTCACATTAGACAATTATCAAGGTCAAGCTGTTTTGCTTAGCGTTGTACCAAGCTTGGATACAGGGGTGTGTAGCATTCAAACCAAACACTTTAATGAAAAAGTAGCTGCTGAGTACCCGAACATAGCTATGCTCACATTAAGTGCTGATTTACCGTTTGCACAAAAACGTTTCTGTAAAGCAGAAAATATCGACAAAGTCGTCACCTTATCTGATTCTGTATGGCGTGACTTTGGTAAGAACTACGGCTTAATTATCAAAGATATGGGCTTATTAACTCGTGCAGTATTTGTGCTCGATAAAGAACATAACATCGTTTACAAGCAACTAGTCGATAACCTCTCAAAAGAGCCTGATTACGACGGTGCTATTGCCGCATTGAAGAAACTGTAATATCAGAAGACAGTTAAACAGATACAAAAAAACCGCCCTGAGGCGGTTTTTTTATTAATGAATCTAAAAGGTTAATTAACCTAATAGCTCACCAAGTTGTTGGCTAACAGCTTCAACAGCTTGGGTACCGTCTAGTTTATGGTACTGAGTGTTGCCTGCTTTTGCTTCAGCTTGGTAATAATCAACTAATGGCTTAGTTTGGTCGTGGTAGATACCTAAACGCTTACGTACTGTTTCTTCAGTATCGTCATCACGAATGATTAGGTCTTCACCTGTAATGTCATCTTTACCATCAACTTTAGGTGGGTTATAAACTACGTGATAAACACGACCAGAACCTGGGTGTACACGACGACCGCCCATACGCTCAACGATAATTTCGTCAGCAACGTCAAATTCAATAACGTGATCAACCACCACACCATTCTCTTTCATTGCATCAGCTTGAGGAATAGTACGCGGGAAACCATCTAGTAAGAAACCTTTTTCGCAATCTGGTTTAGCGATGCGCTCTTTAACTAGACCAATAATAATTTCATCAGATACTAATTGACCTGCATCCATTACTTTTTTAGCTTCAAGACCAAGTGGTGTACCTTCTTTGATTGCTGCACGCAGCATATCGCCCGTAGAAATTTGTGGAATACCGTATTTGTCCATCAAAAACTGAGCTTGAGTACCTTTACCTGCACCCGGCGCGCCCAAAAGAATAATGCGCATATCATTGTCCTCTGTGTGATACTAATCTTAAATTATGGTCGATCAGTGGAGTTTTGTTCTTAGAGCCTGAATTCTTCCACAACTGAGGCTATACCTCAAGTAACTTATACCAATTGCCTATATTAGCAGCAATAAAAAAGGGAGCACTGCTCCCTTTTCCAACTCATTCAGCTAAAACGCTTATTTGCTTAAATCTAGCATAAGCTTGTTCAAGCGAGTTACAAAGCCAGCAGGGTCTTTTAGAGTACCGCGCTCTGCTAATAATGCTTGGTCAAGCAGGACATGAGACCACTGGCTGAACTTGTCTTCATCTTGCTCAACGTTTAAGTGTTTAACAAGCTGATGCTCTGGGTTAAGCTCAAAAATAGGCTTTTGCTCAGGCACAGTTTGACCAACAGATTCCATTAACTTTTGCATTTGTGAACTCATATCGTGTTCATCGGCAACAACACATGCTGGAGAATCAGTTAGACGGTGCGTAAAGCGCACATCTTTCACGCTGTCGCCAAGTGCTGACTTAATACGTTCAACTAGACCAGCTACTTCTTTTTCTGACTCTTCTTGCGCTTTTTTGGTTTCTTCGTCATCCATGTTGCCTAAATCTAAGTCACCACGGGTAATTGACTGGAATGATTTTTCGTTGAACTCAGTTAAGTAGCTCATCATCCACTCATCAACACGATCGCTCAATAGCAATACTTCGATGCCTTTCTTACGGAAGATTTCTAAGTGTGGTGAGTTTTTCGCTGCAGCAAATGAGTCAGCAACCACATAGTAGATCTTATCCTGCTCTGGTTTCATACGTTCGATGTATTGCTCAAGCGATACATTTTGCGTGCTTTCGTCAGTATGTGTAGAAGAGAAACGCAGTAGCTTAGCAATGGCTTCTTTATTTGCCATATCCTCAGCGGGACCTTCTTTTAACACCTGACCAAACTCGTTCCAGAACGTTTGGTAATCTTCTTCACGGTTTTTCGCCATACGCTCAAGCATTTTAAGTACGCGTGATGTACAACCTTTACGGATCGCTTGCGTTACTTTGTTGTCTTGTAAAATTTCACGCGACACGTTAAGTGGTAAGTCGTTTGAGTCAAGTAGACCTTTCACAAAGCGTAAGTAACTTGGCATAAACTGCTCTGCGTCATCCATGATGAAAACGCGTTGTACATACAGTTTTAAACCAGTTTGACGGTCACGATTCCATAAATCGAATGGTGCTTTTTTCGGGATGTATAACAAGCTTGTGTATTCAGTTTTACCTTCAACCTTGTTGTGAGCCCAGCTTAGTGGCTCTTCCCAGTCATGACCAATGTGCTTATAAAACTCTTTGTACTCTTCATCTGTTACTTCTGACTTATCGCGAGTCCAAAGTGCAGTTGCGCGGTTAATACCTTCCCACTCGCCCGGCTGCGCTGGGATTTTCTCACCATCAGGACCTTCAGATTCAGGTACTTCTGCTTTATACATTTCAACTGGAATAGAAATATGGTCTGAATATTTAGTTACGATGCTACGTAAACGGTACTCATCAGCAAATTCTTTCTCATCTTCACGTAAGTGTAGAATGATTTCGGTACCGCGTGTTGGCTTGTCAATCTCTTGTAATGTGTACTCGCCCTCACCTGCAGATTGCCATTCAATACCTTGGCTTTCACCTGCTTTACGAGTACGCACGGTTACGTTATCTGCAACGATAAATGCAGAGTAAAAACCAACACCAAATTGACCAATCAATTGTGAATCTTTGCTTTGGTCGCCTGTTAGGTTTTGGAAAAATTCTGCGGTGCCTGATTTTGCAATGGTACCCAGTGAATTGATCACATCTTCACGGCTCATACCAATACCGTTATCAGTAATGGTTACCGTGTTTGCTTCTTTATCGGCACTAATACGTACTTTTAGATCGGCATCGTTTTCGTATAAATCGCCATTAGAAAGCGCTAGGAAACGTAATTTATCTGCTGCATCTGACGCGTTTGATACCAGCTCACGTAGGAATATCTCTTTATTAGAATAAAGAGAATGAATCATCAGGTTTAATAGTTGTTTGACTTCTGTTTGAAAGCCTAATGTTTCTTTTTGTGCTGCAGTCATTGTGTAAATCTCCAATTAACAAAGTGTCTAATCTGCACTATGACTCATATATGGGGCAGGCTTTTGGAACTTCAAGGCAAAAAATTAAATTAGCGGGTAAATTCGGGGGCTAACTACAAAAAAGCCTGCATAAAGCAGGCTTTTGATACCATATCAGGTATTAGTTTTGATTTACGGCGCGTCGTCCGCTAAATGCGTGCATCAGCGTCATACCATCGAGTAAGTCTAGCTCACCACCAACAGGGACACCGTGCGCAATACGAGATGCGCCTACCTGATACTTATGACAAAGCTCAGCAATATAGTGAGCTGTTGTTTCACCTTCAACGCTTGGATTGGTTGCGAGGATCACCTCATTAATACCGCCTTGTTGCAACTTGCTTTCAAGGATATCAAGGCCAATTTCTTTTGGTCCTATACCATCAATTGGCGACAAGTGACCCATTAAAACAAAGTAAAGCCCTTGATATTGACCGGTTTGCTCAATAGCGAGTACGTCGGTTGGTGACTCAACCACACACAGTAAACCACTATCTTGGCGTTTAACACTTGAACAAATATCGCACACAGCTTGCTCTGTGAAAGTGCGACAAGATTGACAATGCCCTACTTCATCCATTGCTTTGGTTAATGCATGGCCAAGCTGTTTACCACCCTGACGGTCACGCTCAAGCAAATGAAAAGCGATACGCTGTGCCGACTTTGGGCCTATGCCCGGCTGGCATCTTAGCGCTTCAATTAGCTGTGTTAAACTAGGAGATAGTTGCATACAAGATCACTTAGAATGGCATTTTCATACCTGGTGGTAATTGCATACCGCCAGTTACTTTGCTCATGCGCTCTTGAGTTTCTTCAGCAACACGACGTACAGCATCGTTACACGCTGCCGCTAATAAATCTTCGATCATGTCTTTGTCGTCTTCCATTAGGCTGTCATCTAATTCAACACGACGAACATTGTGGTTACCAAGCATAGTTACTTTAACTAGGCCTGCACCTGCTTCACCTACAACTTCAAGGTTTGCGATTTCTTCTTGGGCTTTTTGCATGCGCTCTTGCATTTGCTGCGCTTGCTTCATCATGTTACCCATTCCACCTTTAAACATAACTGTCTCTCTTTCTAAACTACTTTAATTGGCATGAAGATAAGGGCTATTGCAACTAATTACAATGCCTGAATACTGTTTTCATCGATTATAGCGCTAAATAACTGCTGAAATTGCACTATATTTTCATCGCTATTTATTACATCAATCGCTTGTTGATGACGACCCGCATCAATTTTTTGTTGAATCAAATACGGTGAATCAATTACGCCATCAGCAAACTCGATACTAAGCTCTACATTATGACCATAAATTTCACTTAATGCAGCATTGAGCTTTTGTCTAAGCACTGCGCTGTCTAAATGGCGCTGTGATGAGTCAACTTCAATATGTAACTGATTATTCTGCTTGGTAAAGATCGAATGCAGCGCAAATTGGCGCATGCGGCCACCAAGTCCCATACGCTTTATTAAATACGCCCACTCGTCTTGTTCGTGTGCAAATTTAATACTGCTGATCGGGCTTTCAAAATCATCTGGAACCGGAATACTGGCTTCTTCAGCTACTGGCTCTGGCGCTTTTTGCGGGTTAATTTGCTCAAGCAATTCAGGCGCTAGGTTTTCAGTGATTGTTTGATGCTTTTCTCGAAAATCGACTTTTTTTACTTTATTGCTGCTCTCCCCCGTTTGCTGGGGGATGGGCTTTTTTACTTCAGCAGCCATTGCTTGCTGCTGAGGCTGAGTATTGGTCGTGGCTGTGCTTTGTTGCGCTGGCGGTTCTAATGTTGGCTTAGCTTCAGGCTGTTGTTCTGCTTTAACATTCGTTTGCGTTGCCGCACTACTTAAGCGACCAGCACCTGAGATATTGCGGTCTTGTAAAATACGAGCAATGGCCGATTGCGCCTGACTTTGCTGTTGTTGCAATTGTGCGGGTGCAGTTTGCTGTTGCTGAGGCGCAGGTGCTTCATTTGCGCTAAAGCCCTGATCATAAGCGCTATTCATCACATCATCATATTGCGCAGCAAGTGATGAATCCATTTGTGCATCGTACTCATCCATATAGTCTTGCGAAGAATAGTCAGATGTAGAGTACTCTGGTGAAGAATAATCAGCTGCTGGAATGTGCTCTGAGCTACTCTGCTGTTGTGGCGCTGGTTTGACTTCAGTTTCAGCTGGCTGAGCGGATTGCTGAGGCTGTTGATTAGCATTAGGCTGCTCTACTGCTGTTGCTTCAACTTGCTGGGCAGGCTCATGGCTATGTGCTGTTTCTGCTTTGGCTGCTTGAATAGGCTCAGCTTCAACTTGTGTTGGCTGAGGCTCTGAAGGCACAGAAGTTGTATGCACTGAACTTTGTGCTACTGATGCTTGCTCTGAAGCTGCTTGCTCACGTTGCGCCGTTGATTTTTTTAAAATATCACGTAGTGCTCCGGCACCACTTGGTTTAACCTGCTGCTGGGTATTCGTGGGTGTTTGGTTTTGTGCAAATTGCGTTGGTTGAAATGCGAGCAGTCGCAACATGATCATTTCAAAACCAAGTTTAGCATCGGGTGCCCATTGCAAATCCTTTTTACCATTTAATAGCAACTGGTAATACACCTGCATTTGCTGTGCATCAGTTGTTTGTGCCACCTGCTCAATAAATTCACGGTTAGTCTCATCAAGTGCCGCAGCACTAGGCACGAGTTGCACAAGCTGAATAAGGTGCGTCAGGGCGATTAAATCGTCGAGCAAGGCTACAAAGTTAGGGTTTCGGCTAACCACTGCTTTTACTTCTTGAAGTAATGCATCGCCATCTTGGCACAGTAACGCTGCTAACATGGTTTGGCTATATTGGGTATCCATTAAGCCAAGCATAGTTTGCACTGCTTGATGATTAATATTGCCATTGGTTTGCGCAATTGCTTGGTCTGTAAGACTCAGTGCGTCACGCATACTACCATCAGCTGCTTTCGCTAAAATTGACAGCGATTTATCATCAAAACTTAGCTGTTCTTGATTAAGAACATAGGCAAGCTGATCATGAATTTCTGATTGCGACAAAGCATTTAAATTAAACTGTAAGCAACGCGATAAAATCGTCACGGGCAGTTTTTGCGGATCGGTTGTCGCTAATAAAAACTTCACATGCTCTGGTGGCTCTTCCAATGTTTTTAGTAATGCATTGAAACTATGCTTTGACAGCATGTGAACTTCGTCGATTAGGTATACCTTGTAACGACCACGTGTTGGCGCGTATTGAACGTTATCAAGGATTTCGCGGGTATCTTCTACTTTGGTACGTGATGCCGCATCGATTTCTAACAAATCAATATAACGACCAGCTTCAATGTCAGTACAGCTTGAACATTGGCCGCACGGCTCAGCAGAGATACCCTTATCGCAGTTGAGGCTTTTTGCGAATATTCGTGCGATGGTTGTTTTACCCACCCCACGAGTTCCAGTAAAGAGATAGGCATGATGGAGTCTATTTTGTGTTAATGCATTAACCAATGCCTGTTTAACATGAGACTGCCCCACTAACTCGTGAAAGGTTTGTGGTCGCCATTTCCTTGCTAGAACCTGATAACTCATTAATTATTCGCCTTCGAATTCAACCAACTTTAAGATTTTGATGCCCATATCAGCAACACGTTGTTCACCACCAAGCTCAGGTAAAGATACAACAAATGCGGCATCCGTTGCATTACCACCCAGTTTTGCAACTAATTTTGCTGTTGCTTCAATTGTGCCACCTGTGGCAAGTAAGTCATCTACTAATAACACTTTATCACCAGAAACGATAGCGTCTGTATGAAGTTCAAGCGTATCTTCACCATATTCTAATTGGTAGTTTTGTGAAATCACTTCGCGAGGAAGTTTGCCTGGTTTACGAACTGGAATAAATGGAATACCAAGAGCATAAGAAAGTGGCGCACCAAAAATAAAACCACGAGATTCAGTACCAATGATTTTAGTAAAACCTTGGTCTTTATATGCCGCAATAAAGCTGTCTATCGTTGCTTTAAATGCCTCAGCGTTAGCCATTAAAGTTGTTACATCGCGGAACATAATGCCCGGCTTAGGGTAATCAGCGATCGTTGCAATGCTCTGTTTGATGAGCGTTGAAGTTGCTTGAGTCATAATTATACTGCTCAAAAAGTTTATCTAACAAAGCTCGAGAGTATAACATCACCTTAGTGGAAAGTCGGTAGCAAGTTTCGAAATTAATCACCTAACTACAACAAAAAAGGCTGCATGGTGCAGCCTAGTGTCTTAAATTTGCTTACGCAGATTAAGATAAAGATGTGATCCAACCCAGAATAGCGTTAAGACAGCCAATGCCACCGAATACTGCTAAAAACGCAATGAAATAAGTTGCATTGAACGGATCTTTAAAGTCTTTATCATTCGACATAGTTACTACCTTTATTTAAGCACGACAAAATAAGGCGGACATAATAGTCGAACTGCCCTCATCAATAAAGGGGTTTAGCCGATTTTTAAACCAATGTATTAGTAACTACGATACCACGCTCTACCATGGCACTTAAGGTATTGAGCGCTCCCTGATAAAGCTGCTCTTGGCTAAATTGAGGAGCATGCTCTGCAACTACTTGGCATACATCATTTAAGTTTATACCTGGCTGAGATTCAATAATATTAAGTAGTAATGCGGTCATCGCATTTGTTGATAAAAACTGCACTTCGTCATCGCCATCCCGATATACCACAAAATAGCTTGCCTCAGCTGCGGGCTCACTCGGCTGGTTATCGACACTGATGGTATGAACTGGGAAGCTATAACTCAAATTACGAGCCAGTGAACTTAAATATAATGGGGAACTTGTCACTTGATGAGCCGATAAGCCAACTTCATTTGCAAGTTTTTTAGCAACCGACACATCGAGCTCAACCCACTCATAATGAGCCAGTTCTAACATGAACGCAGGATCATTACTTTGCATTTCATAGTCATTAGCAAGAAAGGACAAAAACTCGCCTGCTATATCTAAAAAATAAGGAGATTTACAGTTGTGCTGACTGAAAAATTGCCTAACGAGTCTGTGCCAAGCTTGCTCTGAATATAAACTTTTAAGTACTGGATATGCAGAGCTGACAAAACCATCCACATTATTAAAAAATAAATCGCGGTAAATCGCCATGCGACGCTCTTCAACATCACTAGGCTTAGCATTATTCTCAGGGTCGCGAATATGCGCCATAAACGCTTGTTGTACTTGCGTAAAATGATTATGCACTGTGTTTCACCGTTACTTGGTTTTGCTTATTGGCTGCGTGCTGCAAGGCTTCAATAGTTTTCAGCTCAGCTAATAACTCAGCCATAGGTGGAATATTAAAGTCACGCTCTAACAAAGTAGGAAAAACTCCATGTACTGCGTAGGCTTTTTCAAGCAATTGCCAAACAGGATCGATAACTGGCGCACCATGGGTATCAACGAGTAAGTCTTCAGCCTCAGTGTAATGGCCCGCAACATGACCATAAGCGATACGTTTAGTTGGTAATGCTGCTAAGAATTGCTCAGCATCATAACCATGATTAATAGAGTTTACATAGATATTGTTTACATCAAGCAATAGTTGGCAATCAGCTTCCTCTAAAACTGCATTAGTAAACTCAAGTTCAGTCATTTGCTGCCCAGGGGCACCGTAGTAAGATACATTTTCAATAGCAATTGGCTGTTCAAGAATATCTTGTACTTGTCTGATCCGCGAGGAGACATGCTTAATTGCATCTTCAGTAAACGGAATAGGCATCAAATCGTACATGTGCCCTTCGCCCGAACAGTAGCTTAAGTGCTCACTAAACAAACGAATATTATGCTCTTTAAAGAAGGTTTTAAGTGATTTTACAAAGTCAATATCAAGCGCTGCAGGTGAGCCAATTGATAACGATAAACCATGACAAACAAAGGCATGCTGCTCGGTAAGCTGGTTAAATTGTTTACCAAAACGCCCTCCAAGCTTTAGCCAGTTTTCTGGTGCAACTTCTAAAAACTCAATGGGTTTAGGAACATCGATGAGCATTTCATCAAGCATTTCCCGGCGTAAACCTAAGCCAATTTGCCCAAAATCAGCTACTGATTCTTTTAACATACTACCTCCTACTAAAAAGGGCCATTACGGCCCTTTCAAAAGCTAAATGAGCGCTTAGTGGTTAGAGCCACATTTACCTTCGCCACACTTACCTTCTTTAGCTGCTTTTTTGTCTGCACCGCATTTACCTTCGCCGCACTTACCTTCTTTAGCTGCTTTTTTGTCTGCGCCACATTTACCTTCGCCGCACTTACCTTCTTTAGCTGCTTTTTTGTCTGCACCGCATTTACCTTCGCCGCACTTACCTTCTTTAGCTGCTTTTTTATCTGCACCGCATTTACCTTCGCCGCACTTACCTTCTTTAGCTGCTTTTTTATCTGCGCCGCATTTACCTTCGCCGCACTTGCCTTCTTTAGCTGCTTTTTTGTCGCCGCCGCATTTACCTTCGCCGCACTTACCTTCTTTTTCAGCTTTTTTATCGCCACCACACTTACCTTCGCCACATTTACCTTCAGCGGCATCTAGCTGATAACCAGCTTGCATTTGCTGAAATTCAAATGGGTTAGCGTTAGCATCAGTGGCTGCAAAACTTGACGCACCAACCACAACCGCACCTAATGTTAATGCAATTGAATTTTTCTTAACTGTGTTCATTATCGACTCTCTTTTTTATAAAGGGTTATTAAACAAGACCTGCGAACTGAAAATTACTTTCAAAATTACTAAATTATTTTCTGAAACCGATGATAAAGCAAATTACGATTTATCAAATATAGAATAGCAGGTAGAATACGCGTCCAATTTTTATTTAGTATACAGGTATCATGCGACTAGTTTTAGCACCAATGGAGGGAGTTGTCGATTTCAAAATGAGACAGCTACTCACTGATTTAGGTGGATTTGATTTATGCGTTACAGAGTTTGTTCGTGTCGTTGAAGACACACTACCCGAGCGTGTATTTCATCGTTATTGCCCTGAATTAAAAGCCGGTGGTTATACCCGTGCTGGAACACCAGTGCGGATTCAATTACTAGGCCAAGTTCCTAATGCATTGGCTGAAAATGCAGTCAAGGCAATACGCTTAGGATCTCATGGTATCGACTTAAATTTTGGCTGCCCAGCAAAAACTGTTAATAAAAGTAAAGGTGGTGCTGTACTTTTGAAAGATCCTGAGCACATGTACGAAATAATCAAAGCCGTACGTGATGCAGTTGATCCACGTCATGAGGTCAGTGCAAAAATCAGACTAGGGTTTGATGACGATAGCAACAGCCAAGAAATTGTTGATGCTGTTGTCAGTGCGGGTGCATCAAGTCTTGCTATTCATGCAAGAACGAAAAGAGATGGATATAATCCACCGGCATATTGGGAAAAGATCCCTCCGTTAATCAAAAATAAAAACATTGCTGTGGTTGCTAATGGTGAAATTTGGCAAGTTGAAGATGCATTGCTGTGTCAAAAACGCAGTCATTGCCAAGACTTAATGCTTGGTCGTGGTGCTCTAGCAATGCCTGATTTAGCAAAGCAAATAAAAGCACATGTCGAAAATGAGCAGTACACTCCGATGCTTTGGGAGCATGTGATTTACCATATTATTCACTCTTCTATGCATCAAGATGAAAGCAAGTGTGAGAAATATTTTGCTTCTCGAACCAAGCAGTGGCTTGGATACCTAAAACGCCAGTACCCACAGGCCAACGCACTTTTTGATGAGATTAGGCGTTTAAAAGCCAAAAATGAAGTTGCAGATGTACTTAGAAAGTATGCCAAAGCGCCGAGTATTGATGCAAATCATAACTAGCTAACTTGTTTTGTTTGATAATGTCAGTATTGCCCACTTGGAATAAACGCGATGAACAATACTGAAATTCAAACAAAGTTATCTGCAGAACTTGCGCAGGTTAGACAACGTTTACTCGATATGCTAACTAATTCTGATCAAGGCTATCACCAACAATTGCTTTCGCAGTTAAGCGAAACCCCTCCTGCAGATTGGCTAGAATTAACCTCAAATAAGCTGGGTCCTGAATATCAAATTTTAATTTCTAGACTCGAAAAGCTAGAGGCGGCGTTATGCCAAATAGACATTGGGCAATATGGCTATTGTTGTGATTGCGAAGAAAAAATTGATGATGAACGCTTATTAGCAGACCCTGCTAGCCAACGCTGTAGAAGCTGCGCTCCTTAGAGCGCAGCAAGGTATTATGAAGAAAATATAAAGCTCGTTGCAGGATAAAGAATAATATCTTCGATAAGCCAATCAGCTTCTTGTTTCGTCACCCCCAAACGCTTTATTAGATTTACTCGCGCTTGCTGTTCACTCCAAGTGTGATAATGAATACCAAGATCTGTTTCCATCATCACTAACCAAAAATACTGCTCGCCCGCTGATAACTCCCGCTTACTTTGTAAAGGGTCTCGATATTCGAGCTGCCAGTCAAGACCCGCCACATTCTCATCTTGACTAAAAAACTGCATTACTAGAGGAGTACTGTGTGAGGTCGGTAAATGAAACGCCACATTGTGTATCGCTATTTGCTTTAATTGAGACTGAATATTGCTAAGCCACGTAAGAGGAGGTTGCGTTTTCGCTCCAAAGTAATTCAACTTGCTCTGGTACCAATCTTTACCATTTGCAAGCCCCACTAAACCTAACTTGCTACGTGGTGTGTATTGAGATAAATATTGTTCAAGCTTTGAAAGTGCTGAGTGTACCACTTCATCATCATTATTAGTTAGGTGGTTTTGCACCATTGAATGTAACAACTTAAGCTCAATTTTATTTAGTTTTAAACTACTTTCCTCTGCTTGCATTAATTGTGTTTGTACTAATTCCAACCACTTAGCTAATTTTTGAGCAGAATAATCTTTTTTATTAATTGCACGACTAACAACATCGCGCTGCTCTGGCCAAACAAAATAACGTTCTGGATAACGCTCAGCGATGATCAGGTAATTTAATTGCGCCTGTTGCGATTCATCTAGCGCGATACTTTTCAAGCCTTGATAATTGAGGTGACGAGCTTGTAAATACTCGTTCGAAAAAGGCCAACTTGTTACCGAATCTGAGCTTGATTGATTAGATAGTAAGTTATTTATGTTACTGAGTGCTTGCTGGCCTTCATCAAAGTGATTGAAACGAGGAGGTTGCTCTGAGCAAGCTGTTATCATCACACTTGCGACAAGTAAAAATACGATCTGTCTTAGCATTATAAAATTCCATAAAAAAAGCCCCAGAGGGGCTTTTTAATTTAAAACAACATCAATTAGATTTTCACGCCATTACGGTTCGCTTTATCTTTGATGAAGGTTGACCAGCTCTTCGCGAATTTACGCGTACGCGGATCGTCCATTGCTTTAGTGATAGCGTTATAAGCTTGCTTGTACTTCTCTTGGTAGTAATAAGCTTCAGCTAAGTCAGAGTAGATAGTTCCTTTTTTATCAGAACCTAACTCTAACGCCTTGTTCAAACGAACAACGGCTGCACTATAGTTTTGCGATTGTAAAAGTAATGAACCTGCTTTGCGGTAAAGCTCTGCATCGTCATCAAATTTAGCCGCTTCTTCATAGTATTTAGCTGCTTTCTCAATATCTTTTGAGCGGTGGTAATTAGATGCCACTGCACTGATATTTTGCTTATTACGCTTAACTTTATTTTCGTTAATTGCCTTTTCAAGCACAACTGCTGCTTTGTAAGGAATATCGTTTAACGAATAGAAGTTAGAAAGTACTTTGTATTCAACTTCATTTTCAAAATAGCCATTTTTATAGGCAACTTCCATGGTCGCAAGACCTTTCTTGAAGTCTTCGGTTTGTAGGTAATATTTACCCAAACCAACCCAGGCTTTTTTGTCTTCAGGCCAAACACGAACAATCTCTTCAGCTACTTCTACCATGTTTTTGTACTGTTTAAGTTCAAAATAGGCAGCAAGCTTTAATTGGTAAGAGGCTTTAGCAGGCTCTTTTGCCAATTCGATTGCTTTGTTTGCAGCAGGAAGTACGTCTTTATAAAGTTTTAACTCGTAGTTTGCTTGTGCAATACGTGTATAAACTTTGTCGTCTTCCTCACCTGTGAAGTCCATCCAAGCTGCATAAGCTTCTTTTGCTTTTGCATATTGCTCTGTACCTGCGTACATGTCACCTAATAGTTTTAGGCCTTGCTCTTGGTCAGCAAAGTTTAAAACATCAGGTTTAACAGCTGCTTGAATGTGCTTGATAGCTAACTGGTACTGCTCTTTTTGAGCGTACATTTGACCTAAATAACGGTCAACAGTTGCTCTGTCGAAGTCATCCGATGCATCAATTTCTTTAAGCAATGCAATGGCTTCGTCAAGCTTTTCTTCATTGTACAAGTCAAACGCTTTAATTACTTTCTTACCAACGCGCTCACCCATAACTTTAGTTTTTGCTTTTTTACGCTCTTCAATTTTCGCGTAGTCTGGCGCCGCTAAAGCAGGTGCAGTAAATACCACACCCGAAAGTGACATAAGAAGCGCAAGAGCAGTTACTTTAGATAAATTTCTCATTACTCGCCTCCTTAGTTGCCTTGATTAAGTTTAAAGTCTAGTTGTACTTGAAGACCAAATTGCTTTTGTGGCTTACCATCAATAACTTTTGGACGGTATTTCCACTTAGATAACGCTCGCTTAGCTTCGCGGTCGAAGATACGTTTAGGATCTGCATCGATCACTTCGATATCTTCTACACCACCTACTTCGTTGATAGTGAATGAAAGTTGAACCCAACCTTCTTTACCATCACGCGCTGCTTGCGTTGGGTATTTTGGTTCAATACGAACGATAGGTGTAGCATCACCATCACGTCCAAATGCACCAGGACCACTTAGGCCACCAGCTGTGCTTCCCACATCGATGCTTGGCATATTAAATGACAAACCACCAGTATTTGGGTTGCTGTTTTCCGGCTGAGGCGGCTGCGGTTTAGGCGGCTGCTTTGGCGGTGGCGGAGGCGGAGGCGGAACACGCTTCCTCTCCTGCACCTTAGATTCAGGCGGATTCGTCATAATTTCGACTACAATCTGTTCTTTTTGTTCAGTCGCACGATCAGCTCCACCGGAGATGAGGTACGCCATGAAGTAGAACAAGCCGAAAGTAACTGCCCCACCTGCAATCAGTGAAAACAGAAAACGAATCATTACTGATCTCCAGCTATTGAAATTTTAAGGTTATCACCCGTCGCTTTGATCTGGTCCATAACTTTAACTACTACGCCGTGTTTTGCTTCTTTATCAGCTTGCAAAATTACAACTTCAGTAGGTTGTTCTGCTAATAAACTTTCAAGTTTAGCTGATACACGCTCAACGTCTACTTGTTGTTTATCAATCCAGATTGCACCGTCAGCACGGATAGCAACAAAAATGTTTGCATTTTTTTGCTTCGTAGCTGCAGCTGCTTTAGGTTTATTGACTTCGATACCAGCCTCTTTAACGAACGATGTAGTTACGATAAAGAAAATAAGCATGATAAATACGATGTCAAGCATTGGCGTCATGTCAACCGCTGCTTCTTCTTCTTCACGAAAACGTTGTTTACGTGCCATATTTAATTCTCTCTCTAGTGATGAGGCATGCTATCTACAAGTTTAGCTTTCGCCATTCTCGCTCTTGCCTCAAGGCGTGAGCTAAAGAATACTCCAGATAGTGCCGCAACCATTCCAGCCATTGTTGGGATTGTTGCCATTGAAATACCTGATGCCATTAAACGTGCGTTACCAGTACCTTGAGTAGCCATGGTTTCGAAAACCGCGATCATACCCGTTACAGTACCTAGTAAGCCGATTAAAGGACAAACAGCTACTAATGTCTTAATCAACAACATACGCTGATCTAATTTTTCAGACGCTTCAGAAATCCATGCTTCACGGATTCTGTGTGCGTACCAAGACGTAGTGTCTTGGCGGGCATCCCACTGAGCTACGATATCCTTCGTCATACGAGGAAACTCAGCTAGTAGGAACCAATAGCGCTCAATCATTAAAACCCACATAAGAAAGAGTGCTATCGCGACCACGTATAAAACCTGGCCGCCTGTGCCAACAAAATCCCTGATAGATTCCCAGATCTCCATCAGGACTAGCATTAGGCTTTCTCCTTCTCCGCGTGAGCAGCGATAATACCAGCGCTTTGCTCATCAAGGACATGTAAAACCGACTTACTACGACCCGCAACAATTGAGTGAAGTAGGATAAGTGGTAGAGCTGCAATTAGACCTAGCGCAGTAGTAACAAGTGCTAGAGAGATGTTACCAGCCATGATCTTCGGATCACCTGTACCGAACAATGTGATTGTTTGGAACGTTAGGATCATACCGATAACCGTACCTAGTAGACCTAGTAATGGAGCGATTGCTGCCAAGATCTTGATGATGTTGATACCAGCTTCGATGCGAGGCGTTTCACGTAGAATTGCTTCGTCAAGTTTAAGCTCAAGGTTTTCAACGTCTTGATTCTTGTTGTCAGCGTAAACCTTAAGAATACGACCCAGTGGGTTGTTTGTATTCGGAGTAGAAAGGTTTTTAAGCTGGCTCTTAATCTTAGTGCTAGTAAGCGCAAGATCAATGAAACGAACGATGAAGATAAGTAGACCAACAACAAGTAATACTGTGATGATGTAACCTACTTCAGCACCTTGCTCGTAGTATTCCATTAACGATTTCTTCTGCGTGTTGATACGTAAGATCGCGCCGCGAGTCGGGTCGATGTATACGCCAGCGTAGTTATCTGCAGAAGTTTTTTCTAAATCGCTGATACCCGCTAGGATGTAGCTATCAGGTTGCTTACCTAGAGGTTGGATCGCTTTAGTTTCTGGAGAGTAGATTAAGTAACCTTCGTCAGTAACTAAGTTGAAGTTACCAATACGCGTTACTTTCTTCATTGAAGATGAACCGTCAAGACCTGCAACTTCAGTTTCGAAAGTTGAAACTTTAGCTGATTCAGTCATTTCAGTTTGAAGAGAAATCCAAAGTTCTTCAAGTTCACGTACAGTTGGAAGCTCTTTCGCAGCAGCTAGTGAGCGAAGTACTTCAGCACGTCCTGGTTTTTCAGCAGAAACAAGTGATGCTTCGATTGAACCGATTGCATCAGCAGCTGCACGACGTACAACACCGAACATCTCACCTAACGTACCTTGAGCATTTAAAAGAGCTTGCTCTTTCTCAGCTAAAGTATTTTCGTTTTGTGCGTATTCTTTAGATAAACGGTCACCACGTGCTTTTTCAGCAGCTAGATCGCTTTTTGCTTTGTTAAGTAACGCTTGCTTGTCAGCACGAGCTGAAAGGAACTCTTGTTCACGTTGCTTGTTTAATTTACCTTCAGAAATACGTTCTTGCTTAACTTGCTCAAGAATTTTGTCTAAAGCATCAGTGTTTGCGTGTGCATTAAGCGCGGTACCTGCAGAAACAGATAGTACTGCTGCAACAGCAAAACCTTTAAATAGTTTCTTCATTATTGATTACTCCGCGCCAAAGATTGGTAGTTTAACAAGTTCTAATGTCGCTTGTTTACGCGCCATACGGATAACTTCTTTAACAGGTTTTAGGTATTCTTCACCTAATTCTTTCCACTGTTTAGTGTTGTTATCCCACACCCACGCGTGCTTAAGGTCAAAAGACTGTGCTACGTAAGTGATACGACCTAAACGACCGAAGTCTACGTTGATGTTTTTGCCATCAACTTCAAGCGTACCTTGTGAAGCTGTAACAGCTGAGCTGTATGCAGTTTCAACAGTGTAAGCTTCAAGAACTTGGCGGAATTTTTCAGATGTAGTAACTGAAGCTGATGCCATGATGTCACGTAGTCTTTCAACACGTGCTAGGCGGTTTTCAAGATTGAACGGAACGTCCGCTTTGATGAATTGCTCAAGCGTATCGATCATGCGATACATCAAAGGCACAACGTTTTGTTTCGTGTTATCGATTGTTGCGATTTGACGGTCAAACGATTCGATAGACGCGTTTTGGTCAGCGACCAAACGTGCTACGTGATCATTATACACCTTCATTAGCTCAGTTTCGTCAACAACGCTACGGTACTCAGCGATTAGCTCCTGAGTTTGACCATATACATTGTCAATTTTAGTTTGAGACTTAACAGCAGCCTTTTGAATTTGTTGACCTGCATCTTGCACATCTTTCAAAGGATCTGCAATCACATTGCTGCTTGCAAATGCAAAAGCGCCAACCAACGCTGATGCTACAAGACTCTTTCTGATTTTAACAGACATAGTTCCCAACCAATTAAGTAATGTTACTTTTATAATTTAATTACCTTCCGAAGAAGACAACCCTGATATCTTTTAATAGATATCAACCCTCCAATAATGCTAAATGCATCAGAGTCTGTCAACTTGATGTTCGGCTTTCGTCCGAAAAATTTGGTAACTCGTCGTTGATAGGAAAATAGCTCGAACAATCAATTAACAAAAATATAACAGACCCATCAAGGGGAAGGTTCTAAAGCCCTTTACTAGCAAACACCACGTTCATGCTGGGTTCAACCTTAAACATAAATGTAACATTTAATAAAACCAGAAAAGGCATAAGAAAATTTAAAAAAAAATTCTATTTAGTGATCTAAAAAATCTAATTTGCAGAATTTTTATGCACTCATCAGTAGGTAATGTTTAGTAAATGCACAATTGCCTTACTAAACACAAGGATGAGCGAGAATTTATCTCTCACCGCTAAGGGTGAGAGTCTCAAAATATGGCGCGGTCTTTAACAAGCTTTGCTAAAGAGATAATTGAATCAACCTCAAGCTTTTCAAAGATTTTTGTCTTGTACGTACTTACTGTTTTGTTACTAATAAACAGCTTTTCACCGATATCTTTGTTTGAGAGGCCCTGTAGTAAGTAATTCATCACTGCAAGCTCTCGCTCTGTCAGTAATTCATCAATATCTTTTTCAGATGCTATTAAATGCTCTTGAGGAAAGAAGGTATAACCCCTTAAAATCATCTCTACTGCAGATGAAATATCCTCTAAGCTTTCAGCCTTGTTAACAAAACCTTGCGCGCCTAATTTAGCCGCTGTTCGAATAATGTGTTTATCTTGCTTTGCTGATAAAAATAGCACTTTACCAGAGAAGCCACTGCTAACTGCGCGTTTGTATAAACTAAAGCCATCTGAATCTTCTAATTCGATATCTAAAATAGCTAGCGCGACATTATTACTTTTTAAAAACTGTAATGCTTCCTTTTGACTCGCAACAGCTTTTACTTCATTAACCAGAGTTGACTTTGATAGTACCATCTTGATTGCTGTTGCAACCATTGGGTGGTCGTCTACCAAAAGTATATTGTTTCCTATGCTCATCGATTAGCGAACCTTCATTATATTTCATCAAACAAGTATAAGTTACTCAGAATTTATTCCACTTGTGAATACTTTAAGTTTAGCGGGTAATTTTGAGATTGTTGAAAATATCTCAAACATTATAAAAAAGAGGTAACTTAACCTGTTGATCAAAACTACTAGCCAATACAACAGTCAATGTTGCATTGAGTAAATCCCGTCTATGAAGCATATAATACTTTAGTTATGGAGAGTAGCTTTTAGAGGATTGTTATCGAACTTTTAGCTTAATGTCTGACTAAAAAAACCCGAGACAATGCCTTTGGGGGATTAGTAATTCGGTACAGACTACCAAGTATGAGGTACAAAGGGATTATTTATATAAGAAGTAGAAGAAAATGGTTTAGGAGAAAGCGTAGTATGAATGAGGTAGAAAAAATTGATAAGAGGTATAAATGAATTTTGGTGAAACAGAAACTGTTTCACCAAAATACTTAGTTTCGCATAACGAATTATGCTACTTCTACGTTCTCAGCTTCAGGGCCTTTTTGACCTTGTTTGATGCCGAAAGATACTTGTTGGCCTTCGCTTAAAGTGCGGAAGCCTGTACCTGTGATAGCACTGAAGTGTACAAATACGTCAGGACCATTTTCTTGTTCAATAAAACCGAAGCCTTTTGCTTCGTTGAAGAACTTAACTTTACCAGTAACCGTGTTTGACATACCAAATTTTCCTGTAAGTCAATTATTAAAATTCAGCCATAATGGCTCTATCCTCCCTGAGTGAATGCCCAAAAACTAGGGGGTAAAGTACAGGAAGAACCAATAACCAACCGGTAACCGAACAAGCCGCACATTATCCGTAAATTCTATACGCAAAAACTCAAAGCAATTTAAGACTAACACATTAAATAGCTTTTAGCTCTATTAATCGAAAATTATTTTGAGGTCAACGGCTAAACTTTTAAATATGACAGGCATATTTCTAAACAATTAAAAAATAATAAAAAAGCCCAACGTAATGTTGGGCTTCTGAATAATATTAGCTAACAGTAAGCTCGCTTACTTAACTTGCCAATCCATGTTAGCTTCAGCTTTGATCGGCACTACCTCAGAGTCTCCTAGTTTGTAACTTGCAGGAACAGTCCAGCTTTCTCTTACCAGTGTGATCGTGTCTTTATTACGCTCTAAACCGTAGAAGTCAGGGCCAAAATGGCTCGCAAAACCTTCAAGCTTATCTAAGGCTCCCGCCTCTTCAAATGCTTCAGCATATAATTCAATCGCTGCATGTGCTGTGTAAGCACCTGCACAGCCACACGCAGCTTCTTTTTTATCTTTATAATGAGGCGCAGAATCTGTGCCTAAGAAAAACTTTTTGCTACCGCTTGTCGCTGCAGCAATCAATGCTTGCTGATGAATATTACGTTTTAAAATTGGTAAACAATAATAATGTGGACGAATACCGCCCGCTAGCATGTGGTTACGGTTATAAAGTAAGTGGTGAGCTGTGATTGTCGCCGCTACATTATCAGGTGCGTTATTAACAAACTCTACGGCATCTTTAGTCGTAATATGCTCAAGTACTATTTTAAGTTTAGGGAAGTCAGTTACTACATCGGCTAAAATTGTATCGAGGAAAACTTTTTCACGGTCAAAGATATCAATTGATGAATCTGTCACTTCACCATGCACTAGCAGCAACATCCCTACTTCTTGCATTGCCTCAAGTACTGGGTAAATATTTTTGATTGATGTGACACCTGAGTCTGAATTAGTTGTTGCACCCGCAGGGTATAATTTTGCCGCAACAATTTTACCCGTTGCTTTTGCTTTTTTGATTTCTTCTGGTGAGGTTTTGTCCGTTAAATAAAGCACCATCAAAGGTTCAAAATCACCCTGAGGACCTGCGGCTTTAATTCGCTCATAATATGATAAAGCACTGTCAGTGCATGTGGCCGGTGGAACAAGGTTTGGCATAATAATCGCACGCCCCATATAGCGGCTTGCATCACGTACAGTATCGGTTAGCTGATCACCGTCACGTAAATGAATATGCCAATCGTCTGGGCGGGTAATTGTTAGTGTTTCAATCTTATTTATATCTGACATTGCTGGTTTCCACGGCTAAAGTTAGAGGGATAGCGCAAACTTTATACAAATAACGAAGTTATTTTTTGAAGTTTGTGTTCAGATGCCTAGTTTACACCAGTTGCTGTTTTTTTTGAAAATAACTTTGTAGATAGTTTGATAGTAGGTTACCGTAATAAGTTAATAAAACATTTGGGTTACTTTTCTTTCTATGTCTAAGAATTTAGATACAGCGTTTGCACTTGAGGTCAAAACTGACCAGCTCCATATTATTAATCAATTCTCTTCATCGCTAATGCAATTAGATACTGTTGAAGAATTATTAGAGTATGTGACTTCGCAAGTAGTAAGCAGGCTTGGATTTATAGAATGTGTCATATTTTTAGTCGATGATGAGTCTCGTACATTAAGAGAAGTTGCGTCTATGGGAACCACTCTCGCAGACGATACATACCATATTGTGCGCACCGAAATTAGTTTTGAGCAAGGTATTACTGGGTATGTCGCTTCAACCGGTAAACCGTTAATGATTGGTGATGTAACAAAAGACGAACGCTATATTGCCGATGCCCGCCCTGCACTTTCTGAACTCTGTGTTCCTTTAGTATATAAAGAAAAGGTATTAGGTGTTATTGATTGCGAGCACCCGCAAAAAAACTATTTTAATGACGCCCATTTAGAAATTTTATCTACAGTCGCACATTTACTCAGTGCAAAGTTAAATCAAGTCAGAACTGTAGAAAACCTTCAGCAAACAGTAAAACAATTGAACGATGCTCAAAAGTTGGAAAATTGCATGTTGCAAATCGCCAACCTTACTTATCAGTCAAGTGAACTCGATAGCTTTTTTGAGTCTTTACATAGCATTATCACCTCGTTACTCAGAGCAGATAACTTTTTCATTGGGCTATATGATAAACAAAGTGATGTTTTAGATTTAGTTTATATTATCGAAGAAGGTGTCCGTTCTAATGCACATACTAAAATTTCTAAAGAACTCTTAAAAGATACGGCCTCTTACTACCTTTTAAAAATCGATAAATCACTGTTGTTTAATAAAGAGGCGTTTCAACAACATATTGATGCGGGTCATTTTAAAATGGTTGGTCGACAAGCAGAGTCTTGGCTTGGTGTGCCATTTAAAGTAAATGATCGAATAAGTGGAGTCATTGCAGTTCAAAGTTACAGTAAACACTACCACTATAATGAACATGACCGTGCTTTACTTACTTATGTCAGCCGCCAAATCAGTATGGCAATCGACAGGCAGTTATCACGTCAGGAGCTAGAACATCGTGCATTACATGACGAACTTACCGGACTGGCAAATAGATCACTCCTCATCGAACGAATAAAACATGGTATTTTGCGCTTAGCACGCGCAAATAAAGGCACACACCATGCTCTACTCTATTTAGATTTTGATCGTTTTAAGAGCATCAATGACTCACTCGGCCATGAAGTGGGAGATCATTTTTTAGTAAAAATCTGCGAGCTCATACAAGGTACGATCCGAAATACAGATACATTTGCTAGATTAGGTGGAGATGAATTTGCCATTTTCATGGAAAACATTACCGATAAACAACAAGTTCAAGATGCTCTTGAGCGTATTAAGGCAGCTTTAGCAAAACCACTGAATATTGATGGTCATTTATTACAAGCATCAACCAGTATTGGCGTAGCATTCTGTGAAAGCACAAATGATAAGGCTTATAAACTTTTGCAACATGCCGATGCAGCTATGTATGAAGCCAAGTCGTCAGGCCGTGGGCAAGTTAAGTTATTTAACAATACCATGCGCAAAAAGTTAAAAAATCATGCCGACATTGAAAATGACTTACAACATGGCATTGAGCACAATGAGTTTGAGCTTTATTACCAGCCCATATTCACAATTCAAGATACACAGGTTGTTGGTTTTGAGGCACTTGTTCGCTGGCATCATCCAACCAAAGGTTTTGTCTCTCCTGCCGACTTTATTCCTGTTGCAGAAGATACTGGTCAAATAATCAATCTAGATTTACATCTTCTAGATTTAGCTGCGCAACAAATAGCCAATTGGACAAAACAAGGCCTATCATTTGGTAGAGTCACTGTTAATGTTTCCTCACGACACTTTGCAAGTTTAGACTTTGTTTCGCAAATACACGCATTATACGCAAAGCATCAATTACCTTTAGGCTCGCTTTGCATTGAGATCACAGAATCTGGCTTGATTGGAAATTTAGAGCTTGCGACTAAAATTATTGAGGGATTATCGCCACTAGAAGTTAAATTATGTCTAGATGACTTTGGCACTGGTTATTCTGCACTTGGATATTTGCATCAACTACCAATCCACATTTTAAAAATAGATAAAAGCTTCATTGATCACTTAAGTAAAGGACAAAACCCATTAGTAGATGCGATTTTATCCTTAGCACAATCTCTACAATTAGATGTTGTAGCCGAGGGTATTGAAACAAATGAGCAACTTGCTATTTTAAAACAAACTCAGTGTAAGTTTGGCCAAGGTTTTCTCAAGGCCCGCCCTATGCCGATCAGTGAAGCAGAAAACATTATACGTAATGGTCTTCACTAAGAGTATGAAAATGAAAGCCTTACACTAGCAAGGCTTTCATTAATATCTACTATACTACAATTCCCCAGGCGCAAAGTTATCTACTGCTATTGCCTGCTTGCGAAGCGAGTTCGCCTCATTCATTCGTGTAGCTACGGTTTCATTTATGAGGTTTTTATCCGCAGCAGCAGCTATCGCATCTTCCAATTCTAAGTGACGACCAATCGTGCCTTCTTTTTGCCATTTGCGTAATTGTTTAAAATCTTCATGGGTATCAATCATCGCGATAAACGCATTTTCCATTACCCCGGTACCTGCATTTTCATCAACATAACAAAGGTGCGTGAGTCTGTCTCTGAAGACGCCTGGTTTACTCATATGCTCACAAATAGTCTGAGCAATATCATCACTAGGACGGTGATAATGATTTCCCACAGGGAACACAATGCGTTTTAATAAGAAATTGACCACAGGGTTAGAGAAGTTCTTAAAGAAACCATCGAATGCTTGGCCAATACAAAATAGCGAATGCTCAACCGCGTATTTTACAAAAGGTAAATCTGCTTGTTGACGCCCTTCGTCTTCATAGCGCTTCAAAACACATGATGCAAGATACAAATGGCTAAGCACGTCTCCTAGACGCGCCGAGATCATCTCTTTACGTTTTAACTCGCCCCCTAACACTAGCATGGCGACATCTGTACAAAACGCTAAGCCACGACTCATACGGCTTAATTGTTTGTAATACACCGAGGTTGCCCCACACACCGGCGCTTTTGCAAAATAACTGCGAGTTAAAGCATGTACAAATGCCATGCCTGCATTGCTTGCAGCAAATAGAATGTGTTGAAGCAGTAACGAGTCAAATTCTTTCAATGCAACATCATGATCTTCCATTGCGGCTGCTTCCATTTCTTTTAAAACAAACGGATGACAGCGAGTCGCACCTTGACCAAATATCATCAAGTTACGAGTTAAAATGTTTGCACCTTCAACGGTAATTGACACGGGGATCCCCATATAACCATGGGCTAAATAGTTATTAGGGCCCACTTGAATGCCCTTGCCTGAATGAATATCCATGGCATCATTCATCACTGTACGCCCCATTTCAGTCATATGATATTTAGCTATAGCAGTAACAACCGAAGGGCTCAGTTTTAAATCAATCGCTCCAGCAGTCATTAACCTTGCTGACTCTAGCATGTAGGTCAAGCCACCAATACGTGCGAGTGCCTCTTGCACACCTTCAAATTGACCAATCGAAACACCAAACTGCTGACGCACTGTTGCATAAGCCGATGTCATTCTTGACGCTAAATGACCTGTTGCGGTGCTAAGTGCCGGTAACGAAATACCACGGCCTGCACTTAAACATTCAACTAGCATACGCCAACCTCTACCAGCCCCCTTTTCACCACCAATAATCCAATCAAGTGGTATAAATACATCTTTACCGTAGGTGGTACCATTCATAAATGCCATGTTCAGCGGATAATGACGCTCGCCAGTTTGCACACCTTCATGGTCTGTAGGGATGAGCGCACAAGTAATACCGAGCTCTTTTTTATCACCTAATAAGCCATCTGGGTCGTACATTTTAAATGCAAGACCAAGTACTGTAGCAATGGGTGCAAGGGTGATATAGCGTTTTGACCAGTTAAGTTTTAAGCCAATCACTTCTTCACCGTTATGCATGCCCTTACAAACCACACCAGTATCAGGAATACTGCCCGCATCCGATCCGGCCTCAGGGCCTGTTAAAGCAAAACAAGGCACATCATCACCTTTAGCTAAGCTTGGTAACCAACGCTCTTGTTGCTCTTTAGTACCGTAATGTAAAAGCAGCTCACCGGGGCCTAAACTATTTGGCACCATTACCGTAACTGCTGCAGTTAAACTTTTGGTGGCAATTTTCGCTACAATCGTTGAGTTAGCGATTGCTGAAAACTCTTTCCCTCCAAACTCTTCTGGAATAATTAGAGCAAAAAAGCCTTCTTTTTTTAAGTAATCCCAAACTTCTTTTGGTAGGTCTTTATCTTTTTGCACGATTTGATAATCATCAAGCATGGCTAGCAAGGTTTCGACTTGCTCGCTCATAAATGCGCGCTCTTTGTCACTTAATTCAGGCTTGGGAAAACCGTGTAATTTTTGCCAATCGGGGTTACCGCTAAATAACTCACCATCCCACCACACATCGCCCGCTTCCATCGCTTCGCGTTCTGTTTGAGATAAAGGTGGCAACACTTTTTTAAACATACTAAACGTGGGCCGCGTAACAAGATTAATGCGAATGTCTTTCACTGCAAAAATCACAATTACAGCAACCAATAGCAAAATAATTACGGTCGTCATTGTGCAATCCTTTTATTTAAGTCAGTTTTCTCAAGTATGACTGATCGTGCCATAAATACAACGTAAGCAGCGGTAACTTCAGTTGTTTTAGTACGCACTGTTTGTGGTTTAGTAAGACACTGCTATTATGCTAAAGCAATAAAAAACAACAAACTTCTAGGGAATAAAAATGAAGACTCCATATAAGCTGAGCATCAGCGCATTAATGGTCGCAAGTGCATTAGCGCTTACTGGCTGTAATGACGACGCTACGAGCACTAAAACAACAACTGCTGAAGTCAAATCAAGCCAAGTAACAGCACAAGATGCTGATAAATTTATCGCCGATACTGAAAAAGAATTAAGCGCACTATATTTAGAATCAAGTCGCGCTGAATGGATTTATGCCAACTTCATCACTCACGATACTGCTGAATTATCTGCTGAAGTAAATCGCAAAATGACCGAAGCCGTAGTCCGCCTAGCAAATGAAGCTGCAAAATTCGATAGTTTAGAGCTTGATTATGATGCACGTCGTAAACTAGATAAACTTAAACTAGCGCTCACTTTACCTGCACCACAAGATGCTGAAAAAACAGCAAAGCTCTCACAATTAGTGGCTGAGTTAGGAGGTATTTATGGCAAAGGTAAATACTGTAAAGAAGATGGTAGCTGTTTAAGCCTTGGCGAAATGACAGCTAAAATGGCAACGAGTCGTGATTACAATGAATTGCTTGATTTATGGCAAGGTTGGCGTCAAGTTTCAAAACCTATGCGCCCGCTTTATGAGCAACAAGTTGCACTGACCAATGAAGGTGCAAAAGAGCTAGGTTATGCAGATACAGGCGCTATGTGGCGTAGTAAATACGATATGCCAGCCGATGATTTTGCAAAAGAACTTGACCGTATTTGGGGCCAAGTTAAACCGCTTTATGATTCATTACATTGTCATGTTCGTGCCAAGTTAGGTGAAAAATATGGCGAAGATAAAGTACCTCAAGACCAACCTATCCCAGCACACCTGCTAGGTAATATGTGGGCACAAACTTGGGGTAACATTTACGATGTTGTTGCACCAGAAAATGCCGATCCTGGTTATGACGTAACAGAACTATTAGCTGAGCACGATTACGACGAACTAAAAATGGTACGTGGCGCTGAGAAGTTCTTCACCTCAATGGGTTTTGCACCATTGCCAGAGACCTTCTATGAGCGCTCATTATTCACTAAACCACAAGATCGTGACGTACAGTGTCATGCATCAGCATGGAACATAGATAGTAAAGACGACCTACGTATTAAAATGTGTATTCAACGTACAGGTGAAGAGTTCTCTGTTATTCACCATGAGTTAGGTCATAATTTCTACCAACGCGCGTACAACACGCAACCTATTTATTATCAAGAAAGTGCGAACGATGGTTTCCACGAAGCGATTGGTGACACCATTGCTCTTTCTGTGACACCAGGTTATTTAAAAGAAATTGGTTTATTAGACGAAGTGCCTGATGAATCTAAAGATATCGGCCTGTTAATGAAAATGGCATTAGACAAAGTAGCATTTATCCCATTTGGTTTATTAGTAGACCAATGGCGCTGGAAAGTTTTCTCAGGTGAAGTAACGCCAGAGAACTACAACAAAGCGTGGTGGGAGTTACGCGAAAAGTATCAAGGTGTACAAGCGCCTATCGCACGTAGCGAAGCAGACTTCGATCCAGGTGCTAAGTATCACGTACCGGGTAACACACCTTACACACGTTATTTCTTAGCGCACATTTTACAATTCGACTTCCACAGAAGTTTATGTGAAATTGCCGGTAATAAAGAAGCGATTCACCGTTGTTCTGTATACAACTCTGCTGAGGCGGGTGAAAAACTAAATGCAATGTTAGAAATGGGCTCAAGCCGCCCATGGCAAGAAGCCCTTGCCACTATCACTGGTAAAGAAGAAATGGATGCAACAGCAATCTTAGATTACTTTGCACCGTTACAAAAATACCTTGATGAGCAAAATAAAGGCCGCCAGTGCGGTTGGTAATAACAAAAACGAAAAAGCCCGCATAATGCGGGCTTTTTTATATCATCAAATTAATGATTAAAACTGTAAGCTTACGTTTGCAAAGTATGCATCGTAGTCTGAGTCATCCCAGTTGTTTGCATAACCTGCTTTTAAACCAACGTTTTTGTTAAAGAAGTGCTGTGCACCAAAGCTGTAGTCATCTTCTTTATTAAACGTTACAAATGCTGACGTTGCTTTAGAGAAGTAGTAGTTAGAACCTAGTTCCCAAGAGCTACCGCTATCATCTGTATCAGCAATAGTACCTTCAATTGTTAAGTAGTTACCTTGTTGAAGATCCATGAAGTATTTTGCATTTACAGCACGGTAATCAAACTCATCGTCAGCTGTGAATGTGAAACCTAAGTAATCCGTGCTGTTAAGCTGGTGATTGTATTTAAGGTCGAACATTACCGTGTTGTCACCGTCTTCTACATCGATAAATGTCGCTTTAAGAAGAAGGTTAGGATTAAAGAAGTAACCTGCAGACACATTGAATAAATCAGTGTCTGAACCGTAATCGTAGTTGCTGTAACCCGCACCGATTACAAAATCTTGTACGAAGTACTCACCGCCGATGTTAGTTACATCACCAAAGTCGTCATCAGAGTAAGAACCAAATACATTGGTTGTTTTGTTGATGTATTCAAACTGGTCGTATGGACCCATCGTTTTCTTTGGCGCGAAGTAATATGTTGAATCAACACTTACTGTGTCGTTGCCATCGGTGTCCATGTACCCTAAATGGCTGATTGATTGGTAACTATCCGCAGCAGTCGCGGAAGTTGACAGAAGCATACTCGAAATAATAACTGCTAACTTTTTCATAAACAGATTTCCCTATTAACATTGTTTCATTGCTGTTGAAAACTAGCCTGATGGCTAAGTTGGGCACATGCTAACGTGAGAAAACTGAACGGAAACTTAACTAAGCGTTTGTTTTTACTTGATTAATTGTAATAAAGTGTCGGTAAATGTAAAGAAAAAGTTGGCCGAATAATTCTATTCAAAGCCAACTTATAATTTAAAGTCTATAATTTCAGTACCTTATAAAGAGAATTCACTAATAATTCTGTAAACCTCATTAATGTTATCTCCTGCTT
Source organism: Pseudoalteromonas sp. Ps84H-4 (assembly GCF_024124645.1). Lineage (NCBI taxonomy): Bacteria > Pseudomonadati > Pseudomonadota > Gammaproteobacteria > Alteromonadales > Pseudoalteromonadaceae > Pseudoalteromonas > Pseudoalteromonas sp. Ps84H-4. Next base: position 56,349 of record NZ_JAMXSK010000012.1, read on the forward strand.
TAAAGTCTTTACTGATTGGCGTTGGATCTGAACCAACCCAAATTTTCAGTTCAGCATCTAAGTCAAAATGCCCGGCACTTTCTTTACTAAACTTAGTAATTTTTGAGTAAGCAATGCTCAACATTTCAACTTTAGAACCAGTAACACCTTGTTTATCAATAATAATTAATCTCTTATTGGTAAAGATAAACATATCACGAATGACTTTATAGGCTTTTTGAACTGTTTCACCATCAATCAGAGTATTGGCAAGCAGCTCTTCTAAATCATCATTATCGACTTCACTTGCGTTACCCATTAATCCACTTAATAGACCCATAACTAGCTCTCCTTATGAAAAATTTGGTTTTCGAGTGTGTGACCATTCACCAGTTGACGATACTGCCAACCTTGTTGATAACAAAAGTGTAGAAGATTGATATCAAAAGGCTCAGCTGTTTTCTCAAACTCGATCACATATTCTTTTGCTTGGCTCATATAAACATGATGTACATGGGCAAGGCCTGCAAGCTTTGCTTCTACATCTTCATATTGTTGATTCAACTGTAGCGTAATAAAGTGTTTGTTATCTTGGGTGCTAGAACGGGCTTGATGCTCACTTAATACCCCTTTATCTAGGTGTAAAACTTGTGAGCATAAACGCTCAAGCTCAGTTAAGTCATGGGAGCTTAAAATAAATGTTGCCTCGTTACTTAAAGAGCTTACCAGTTCTCGAACCTCACGGGCATGGATTGGGTCAAGACCCGCTGTTGCTTCATCAAGCATCACTATTTCGGGTGAACCAATTAAAGCTTGTGCAATAGTCACTCGCTTACGCATACCATGAGAAAGGTCATCCGGTCGCTGCTTAGCCACTTCTGACAAACCAACTAGCTCTAAAACCCGAGCCGTTTCTTTTTTACGAACCGCGCCACTGAGCCCTTGTAATTGACCATAAAAGTTAAGTTGATGCGCAATACTAAAACGGGGATCAAGCTGGGCATCTTGTGGTAACGCAGTTAATTTACCAAATAACGCCGCACTACCTGGGTTATGCCCCATTACCGATAGCTTTCCTGAACTTGGTAAAATATAGCCACATAACAAGCTGAATAAGGTTGTTTTACCCGCACCATTTGGACCAACCAGCGCCACTGGTGCCCCTTTATTTATTTCAAAGCTAACGTTATCGAGCGCTCGTTTAGCCCCGTAGTTTTTTGACAAGCCTTGTGCTTGAATTAAAACGGTCATAATGAGCTCCTTGCAAAAATTCGTTCTCCAGCAAGCAGTAACACTGCCGTTTGTAAAAGTGGTAAACCTAGAGCCAGTGTGACGCCGGCACGTTGACCTGCCATTAAATCAAGTTGATAGCCCGGAAATATGTAATTTAAAACCTCAAATTCAGGCCATTGCCACGTCAGTAAGCCAATCACAATATTACCGCCAGCAAAGAACAAAATAGCCAATACAAATGCAAGACGCGATGAACGGGCAAAGGTATTCAAAAAGCTCATCAAGGCAATAAATGGCATAACCGCAACAAGCAAATAAAATAACAACATAAAGCTTCGCGATAAGCCTGAAAGCAGCAAACTTGGCTCACGATAGCCAAGCATCGCAACCGTTGCCATCAAGGTAACAAATAACAATGCCGCTAAAATGAGTAGCTGCCCTAAAAAGCGGCCAATAATAATTTCTGAACGAGTGGCTCTAAGTGATAAAAAGCGTAACGTACCTCGCTGTCTGTCGCCCACTGTTTGGTCACTACATAAAAACAAACAAAAACTTGGAAAGCTAAATAAAGCAATCAACCAATAAACGGCCAGTTCAGATTCAGGCCAATCAAGTAATTTACTGATGCCAATGGCGCCAAATGCTTGCCTGGCAAAATCGGCAAAATCAGGTGAGCTAATCAAGGTCACAGATTGGGCAATGGGATAGCGTAAAATAAGTAGCCAACAAATGGCAAAAGCGGCAACCGCCAACAAACCACGTTTGGTCAGAAATAGTCGTACCAGCTCAAATTGGGCAATTTGTGCAAGACGTTTAGGATGTAACTGCGTCACTCATAATCCTTAATGAATTTTATTATTAGAATTACACTAAGTTGAAACAGCTTGAATTACCAGAAAAAAAAGACCCGACAAGCGGGTCTTATGTAACAAAGTATAAACTTTTAACCTAGAGGTGGCTTTCGTACACTGCAAGCGCTTGGTCAAGGTCGGCTAGTAAATCAGCCACATCTTCAAGACCAATGTGTAGCCTTATTACCGGGCCTTGCGACCAACCTGTTTCAGAGCGAAGCCCTTTCATACTCAGATTTGCCGTGACTAAGCTCTCATAACCGCCCCAAGAAAAGCCCATTTTAAAATGGTGCAGGCTATCTAAAAACGCATCAATCGCTTGTTGATTACCTTGCTTCATTACAAATGAAAATAAGCCATTACTGCCATCAAAGTCTCGTTTAAAGAACTCATGACCCGGACACGTTGCAAAGGCCGGATGGCGAATATGATCAACCAATGGGTGTGTTTCAAGCCATTTAGCCACTTCAATGGCTGCTTGTTCATGCTGTTTTAAACGCACAGCCATAGTACGTAGACCACGTAGCGCTAAATAGGCATCATCCGCAGAAGTACATTGACCAAGTAGGTATGAATTTTCTCGAAGGGTTGGCCAATACTTTTTATTGGCGACCGCCACACCCATCATCACATCTGAATGACCAACAATGTATTTTGTAGCAGCTTGAATACTAATATCAACACCATGCTCAAGCGGCCTAAAATGCAGGCCATTACCCCAGGTGTTATCTAACATAGTCATAACACCGCGCTCATTTGCCTTAGCAACCATCGCAGGCACATCTTGCACTTCCATGGTGATTGAGCCCGGTGATTCTAAAAACAATACGCGCGTGTTCTCTTTAATAAGTTCACTAATCCCTGCACCAATTCCCGGCGGGTAATAGGTTGTTTCAATCCCTAATCCAGCCAGTATTTTGTCACAAAAATCCCGGGTAGGTTCGTAGGCAGTATCCACCATTAAAATATGATCGCCCGTTTTCACAAACGATAACAGCGCATTGCTTATTGCAGCCGCACCTGATGGGTAAAGCGCACAGCCTTCACCGCCTTCTAGTTCAGCAATCGCTTCTTGCAAAGCAAAATGTGTCGTCGTACCACGACGGCCATAGAATAACGTTTTGTCGCCTCGTTTCTTCGCCGCTGCTTTTAAGTCAGCCACTGAATCGAATACTACCGTTGATGCACGTTGCACCACAGGGTTCACAACCCCTTGTGTGTACGCTTTTTTACGCCCTGCAGAGACGATTTGGGTATTTTTATTTGTCTTTGTCATAATTTATCCAAGCTGTACTTTACAGGTTGCGCCAGTGCTCAACCAAAAATCGAGAAATAGAATCTTGTCGGGTTAGTTTAAGATGACTACCCTGTTCATGCCATTGGCCGAATTCATTAAGTTCAGCGCGGCTAAACCATCTTGCGTCATCTAACTCGTCTTTATCTACCTGAATATCTTCTGAAACCGCTTTGGCCATAAAGCCAAACATAATTGATGACGGAAAAGGCCAAGGCTGTGAAGCGATATATTGAATATCTGTCACCGCAACACCAGCTTCTTCCATAACTTCGCGAGCCACGGCTTGCTCTAGTGTTTCACCTGGGTCAACAAAGCCCGCAAGTGTTGAAAAAACACCTTCTGGCCAGCTAGCTTGACGGCCTAGCAAGCAGCGCTCAACTCCGTCTGAAAAGGTTTTAGTCACGATCATAATCACGGCAGGATCGGTACGCGGAAAAGTTTGATGCTGGCAAGTTTGGTTTTCACATAAACGTGAATGCCCTGCTTCAACCATATTATTTTCATGACCACAACGCCCACAAAAACGGTGTGTTGCGTGCCAAAAACACAAGCCCCTTGCCAGTGCCGCAATAGACCCTTGTTTAAGCTCAACTTGTGGGCCTAACTTGCGAATATCAACAAACTCAGCGCCATTGAGCATAGGCTCAATGAGTGAGTCTGGTTCATGGCTGACATCTAATGCAAAGTGAGCCACATTATCGTCGTCTAACCCCAATAAAATGCCTTTTGATAAATCGAGGTGATCCACTTGAGATAAGCGTAAATAACACACTTCAGGACTGTCTTTAACAAATAAACTTTGATTGTTATTGACCAATAACCAGCGACTCTGAGAATTCATTTGAGCCTTTAACCACTTAGGATCTTTACGGCGATTTGATGCACGATCCAATGGCATTTGAGAGTAATTCAGCATGGCGTTCCTTGAAAATAGTTTACTCGCTAAAACTACCATAAGCTGATGATAAACCCAATTTATTACAGGCATAAAAAAAGCCCAACCAGGGCTTTTTTATTCTCTCTCACAATTTTACAAGGTCGCGAGGTGCGCTTGTAGTTTTTGGTTCTCAGCTTCAATATGCTGATAGAACTCTAAATCTTCTAATTTACTTGCGGCAGCTTTATCAATGATGATCACAGCATCTTTATGAAGTTGCAGAGCCGAAGCTGGGCATTTGGCCATTAACGGGCCTTCTACCATGGCGTGAACGGCATCAGCTTTACTTGCACCGGTTGCTAAAAGCACTACTTTTTTGGCTTCTAAAATAGTACCAATACCCATAGTGATTGATAAATGCGGTTGATATTCACCTTCTGCAAAAAATCGCGCATTGTCTTCAATCGTCGCTTTTGTCAGTGTTTTAACTCGGGTGCGTGATGTCAAACCTGAAGAAGGTTCGTTAAAGCCAATATGACCATTACGGCCAATACCAAGTAGCTGTATATCAACACCACCAGCTGCTGTGATTTTTTGTTCATATTCAGTGCAAGCAACAAGCGGATTTACTGCATCACCCGGCGGTACATGGGTGTTCTGTTTGTCGATATCTACATGGTTAAATAGCTGTTCATTCATAAAGTAGCGGTAACTTTGTGGATGTTCGCCAGTTAAACCTAAATACTCATCTAAATTAAATGTTGTCGCTTGGCTAAACGAAATCTCGCCAGCTTTATTTTTAGCAATCAGCTCTTGATATAAAGCAACCGGCGTTGAACCAGTTGCAAGGCCTAGTACTGATGCAGGTTTTTTTAATAGTTGTTTAGCAAAGATGTTAGCACCATACGCTGCAACTTGGGCTGCATCATCAAGAATTACTATTTGCATATCGATTAGCTCTAATTATTTAAATTGAAAAAAATGGCTCTAAAACCCAACCCCACGTGCAATCGAGTTGGGTTTTAGACTAACCACTGCCAGGATACATTACAGTAGTTAAAACCATTATGACAACGCTGTCATTATCACTTTTAGTCTTATCTCTGTAAAGTAAAAGTGAATAAAAAATTACTCTTTTTGTTGGTGTTTAATAATTATCAAACACTAACAAAGATCTTACGGCGATACATCCAATGTAATACCAGCATTTGTACTGCTAATAACGCAATCACCGCCATCAGAGGTTGCCATGCTTCTGGCACAGCTCGAACCACCCCACCAAATACGCTTTGGCTTACATAACCCCAATTCACTAGACTTGACGCTAAATAAATAATAATTGAGTTTGCACCTATGATCACAAAGGGATACGCGGCGCGTTGCCCTGGCAGAATATCCACCAGTGCATAAAATACGGCGAGCAATATGGCACTCCAGCCAACGGTTACAAGCACAAATGAGCTGGTCCAAAGTTCTTTGTTGACTGGGAACTGTAAATCCCATAACCAACCTAAACATACACTTACCGCCCCTGCGGCGAACAGTAATGCGGCCATTTTCCACTCGCCAATTTGCTGAGCACGAGCAACTAATTGCCCTGCAAACACGCCCATCAATGCATTAACAATCGCTGGTATATTCGACAATACACCTTCAGGGTCCACCACACGGTTTTGATAACTAATACCCGGTAGTAAGTGCGCATCAAACCATGCATTCCAACTACCTGCAGCCGAAAGGTCGCCAGCACTGCCACTCGGCACTGGCACAAAACAAAGCAGTAACCAATAAGCCACTAAAATAGCACCTGCAGTAATAATTTGTGTTCGCAAACTAGTGTGCCAAACCAACATTGCACAGAAAAACCATGCAATAGCGATACGTCCAAGCACACTGACATAACGAATTTCATCCAACGCCATTGGCATCCCTGTGCCCCAGCCGTGGTTATACAAAATACCTAATAAGCACAATAGCAAAAGACGCTTACCCGCCTTGCGGTAATACACTTTGCGCTCATCAAACGGTAAATGGTCAATGCGTTTGGGGGCTAGCCCCATCGCCACACCCGATAAGAATATGAATAATGGGAAAATCAGATCGTAAAATGTGAAGCCATGCCAAACACTATGCACTGTGTGCGCTTCAAAAACTTTCCAGCCAGTCCAGCCAGTTAAAACGAATAGTGCTGCAAATAGTGACTGTCCACCTAATATCCAAAACATATCCATGCCGCGCAGTGCATCCAGCGATGCCAATCGTTTTCTTGTTGGTTGTGTTGTTGTCATTGTTTACCTTTAATACAAAAAGCCCCGCGATACTTCGGCGGGGATTTTTCCAGGGAAGTTCTTACAAAGCTTTACCAGCTATATATGTCGCTTTTACATATTGATTATCATCTAGCACAACAAAATCAGCATCAAAACCGCTCAGCAAGCGACCTTTTTTATGTAAACCTAAATATTGTGCAGGATAAAGTGATGCCATTCGTAAGCTCTCAGCAAGGCTAACATCCAATGTATTCACTGTGTTACGCACCGCACTTGCCATATCAAGTACGCTGCCTGCTAATTCACCGGTCGTTGAATTTAATCGATCGCCAGTACGAATAACTTTACGACCATCAAAGAAATCAAACTCCATATCGTCAGTACCCACAGGTGGCATTGCATCTGTGACTAACATAATTTTTCCGCGCTGTTTGCTGCGAATTGCTAATTTTGCTGATGAAGGGTGCACATGATGACCATCAACAATTAAGCCGCACCAGCTGTTATCATCCCAAAGTGCAGCACCAACAACACCCGGCTCTCGTGATGTAAACGCTGACATCGCATTAAATAAATGGGTGAATCCATTAGCTCCTGCTGCAAGTGCAGCATTGGTAGTCGCAAAATCCGCATTAGTGTGGCCAATAGATACCTTTACGCCACACTCAACTAGGCGCTCGATATCATCAGCACTAACATTCTCAGGCGCTAAGGTAACCATTTTAATGCCTAGATCTTGGCGTGCATAAATCGCAAATTCTTGCTCTGTGATTGGACGAATAAACTGCTCGCTATGGGTGCCTTTTTTCCCTAATGAAAGGTGCGGTCCTTCGAAGTGTACGCCCATAACGCCCGGGATCCCTTCAGCAATTGCTTGTGCAGTGGCATCCGCGGCTTTTGCCATGACTTCGACTTTGTCGGTAATCAGCGTTGGCATAATCGCTGTTGAACCAAACTGACCATGTGCTTTGGCTATTTTATCTAAACAATCTGGTGTTTGTTCAGCGTTAAAAAACGCCCCACCACCGCCATTCACTTGTACATCAATAAAACCAGGCGCGACTAAACCCGTTAATGCAACGGCATCAGCATGTGCTTCAACACGCTTAAACACGCCATTGTCGACGCTAAAATATACGTCAGATAAGAATTCGTCACCGGTAAACAATTTACTTGCATGATAAATCGACATTACAAACTTACCTCTTGGTTTTGTTCAAGCACAGATTGCTGAGCAAAATACACAGCGCCCATTTCGGGTGGTTGAATCGGCGCTTCAACTCGTTTCGCTATATCTTCATCAAGCCAACAGTTTAATGGTTCAGCTAAACCACCGATCATAGATAAACGTGGAGGGTTATTTTCAAGTAATCGGTGTGCTAATTTACTGACGTAATTAGCTCCTTCCTTAACAATTTCAATCGCTACTTGGTCGTTATTTTTTGCTGCTTCAAATACATAACGTGCTAATTTGGCAAAACTACTCGAAGGCTGCCCTGACATTTGCTCGACAATCCCCATGGCATTATCCACCGAGAAATGCTGACAAATCACATCTGTTAACTCTGTTTTTTCACCCAAACCATCTAAATCAAGTAATGCGTTTTTTATAGCTTCAAGCCCCATCCATGCACCACTGCCCTTATCACCAAGAGCAAAACCATGACCACCATAGTTTGTGGTATGACCCGCAACACAAGAGAATCCACATGAGCCCGTACCGGTTATAATTACCGCACCATCGCTACCTTCGTGTGCCCCAATACAAGCAGTATGTAAATCGGTAGTGAGAAACATTTGTTTAAATGGATGGTCCCATTCCATAATCTTGTCGTACAAGCTAGGTAGGTTTACACCAGCCAGACCCAAACCAGCATACAGTTGATGAACTGTCTCAAGTGGTAATCCAGCATCTCGAAGAGCTAACTGTGTTGAGACCATTATTGATTCAAGTGTGCGTTCTAAACCATGTAATGGGTTCGCGGGGCCACCAAGGCCGGTTCCTAATACACCTTGCTTAACAGAGTAGATAGTAGCTCGGCATTTTGTTCCGCCACCATCAATACCAATAAACAATTGGTCCTCACTCACACTCTTCGCCATCATTTAACGACCCCTAGCCTTCGTTTAGTTTTTATTTAAATCGCATTATTTTTATTCTAAGAATGCGAAATGATCTCAACCTTTGTTGATTTAATGTTACACAACAAATGACAGCGTTGTCATTACTTTTTTTATAAAAATGCACATTAGTTTAAAATTTACCTACAACACTTTGAAACTAAAGAGCATTATTCGAGAGTAATAAATAAAAAATCGTCCAGTAATCACTTTTGAACTTACTCTCGCTACTTTTTTGAGTGCAAATTAGCGACAAAGCTCCATGTTACTGTGCTTTTATATACTCAGTATTGTATCTAATATTAGCTTAGCGCAAATAATACTTTAGTTAAACATTTTATTTAGAATGGAATATTTTTTTCTATCTTGATAACAACAGTGAATCATCAATACAGTGAAACTCAGCAGCGGCTTGCTTTAATATATCGGCAGTGAGGTGCTCTGCTCCATAGACATCACACGGTAGCTGATAATTATTCGCTAAGTGACCAAGCAATAACGCAAAATCACCATCGCCCGAAAGTAATACCATTCTATCAAGCTGCTTGGCATGCTCTAGCATATCAATGGTAATGCCAACATCCCAGTCCCCTTTCGCACTACCATCTCTGCGCTGAATAAAAGGTTTTAGTTTTACCTCAAAACCAATTGCGCGCAGAATATTTTGAAACTGCGATTGCTTTTCGTCACCTCGGTATATTGCATACGCAATAGCACAATCAATTTGGTAGCGTTCGCTCATCTGTGCCCAAAAGACATTGTAATCAAAGTTTTTCTTGTAGCTTTCTTTACAGGTGTAATAAATGTTTTGTACATCTACAAAGATACCGACTCTTGGCTTATCAACTGCTGACATAATTATTCTGTTTTTAGTGATTTGTGTTCACTGTAGCATATCTAGGTTGATATTTACGAAAAAGTAACCTAAATTGGTTACATAAAACAAAGTAACCAAATTTGGTTACTTATCGCGATGTAACTAAATTAAGTTACTTAATCTAAGGGATCATAATGATTGCGGTGATCAGTGGTGATTTAATTAAATCACAAAAAATTCCACAACAAGAATACGATGCCATGCTGTATCAGCTTGATCAAAGCTTACGCTTTGTTGCCAAGCGTTTTAATGCAAGCTTCACCATTTACCGAGGTGATGCGTTGCAAGTACAGCTATCAGAGCCTGAGCTGGTGTGTCATGCTGCCATCTTGTTGTATTTGCAAATGAAATCAGCCAATTACGAACTACGACAAAGTTTGGCTATTGGCTCACTCGACAACCCCCGCGCCGATATAAAAACAGCCACAGGCAGTGCTTATACCTTATCTGGTCGCGGCTTAGATAACATCGGCCAGCAACGTTTGGTGATCAATATTGAAAATAACACCCTAGAGGAAGGCTTTGCGCTTAATATTGCTTTTGTCGAAGTACTACTTGAAAAAATGAGTCAAAAGCAGGCCAATGCGCTGTTTTATTATTTAACCGTCGAAAATAACAGCCATGCAGAGCTTGCCAAAGAGCTTAATACTAGCCGAGAGAACGTCACTAAGTTACTCAACCTAGCCCATTATCAACTTATCGAGCGCTTTATAAATTACAGCCAAACCACACTCAAAGGATTGTTATGACCAGTTTTGCTCTATTACTCACCACGTTAGTACTGGGTCACTTACTTGCTGACTTTTATTGGCAACCAATGAGCTGGGTGCATGATAGAAACAACCGTCACTTTCGTGCCAGCAAACTCTACTTGCACGTATTAACACATGGCGTGACCTCTTTAGCTGTGCTAACACTGTGGGAATACACCTACGGCTGGCAAGAGTTCTCTCGGGTATTGTTAGCAACGGTTGCGATTATGCTAAGCCACTATGTCATTGACTTGGCAAAATCGTATTCAAATAAAGGCGTAGTGCCGTTTTTACTCGACCAGTTGGCACATCTTGTTGTGATTGTAATGCTAAGCGTTTGGCTTAGTGATAAGAATGAGTTTTATAGCTTAGCGTGGCAGAAGCTGATTGCCCTCGATACCTTGTTTGTTATTGCAGCTTATTTGTTGGTGCTTAACCCAAGCTCTGTGTTTATTCGCATGATGCTAGAAAAAATCAATATCCAGATCAACAATGAAGGCAGTATTCCTGCTGCGGGTCATTTTATTGGCTTGCTAGAGCGGGTATTAATGTTGAGCTTTATCTTGCTGGGTGAATACGGCGGTGTGGGCTTTCTACTGGCAGCAAAATCTATCTTTCGCTTTGGTGATTTAAAAGAAAGTAGCGAAAAACAACTCACCGAATATGTCATGCTGGGCACTTTATTAAGTGTCACCGTGACACTCTTCATTGGTGTCGCCACCTTGTATTGCATTAAACTCTTTTAATCGCTTAGAAAAACAAAAACGCGCAATTGCGCGTTTTTTGTTTTTACTGTTATCAACTATCCGCAGCGGGTTTACGTCTTGGTCGAGATGGCCCAGACACACGCTGACGATTACCCGCAGGTTTATTACCTGTGGGTTTGTTGTTATTCGATTTATTAGCGTTATTACTGCCTTTTTGGTTTTGGCCCTGCTCTTTACCTTTACCCTGCCATTTACCTTGTGAAGGTCGCTTTTGCGATTTAGGTTTTGGCTTTTGTGCAGGTTTTGCTGCGCCTTGATCATCTTGTGCTTTTGGCTTTTTCGGTTTCTTTGGCTTTTTAGGCTTGATTGGACGCGTATCTAGCGGCTTTTCAGCAACCGGCTTACTCGGCTCAAAGCCAGCTTCTGTTGCACGCGGAATAAGCTCACCAATAAAGCGCTCAATACCATATAAATCATCGGCATCATCAGCTGTAACAAACGAAATAGCATGACCCGATGCACCCGCTCGGCCCGTACGGCCAATACGGTGTACGTAATCTTCATAAATATTCGGTAAATCGTAGTTAACAACGTGAGGCAGCTCAACAATATCTAGGCCACGAGCAACGATATCAGTTGCAACTAGTACGCGCACTTCACCCGATTTAAAGCCTTCGAGCGCTTTAACGCGAGCGCCTTGCGATTTATTCCCGTGAATGGCAGCGCCGACAATATCATCGCGTTCAAGCTGCTTAACTAAGCGGTTCGCACCATGTTTGGTACGGCAAAATACTAATACTTGCTGCCAATCATTGCTACGGATCAAATGACTAAGTAGTGCTGTTTTGCGTGTTTTATCGACCGCATAAACAGACTGCGAAACCGTTTTAGCTGTGGTGTTTTTTGCTGCGACTGAAATTTCAACTGGGTCGTTAATTAGCCCTTTTGCAAGTTCACGAATTTCATCAGAGAAAGTCGCTGAAAACATCAAGTTTTGACGTTTAGCAGGCAATTTAGCAATGATACGTTTGATGTCATGAATAAAACCCATATCGAGCATACGGTCGGCTTCATCAAGGATCAGCACTTCTAAATCATCAAACTTAACAGCATTTTGATTATGTAGGTCTAACAAGCGACCTGGTGTTGCCACTAAAATATCAACACCTTTGCGAAGGCGCAGCATTTGTGGGTTAATTTTAACGCCACCATAAACAACAAATGAGCTGACATTTGAATGTTTTGCATATTGCTCAACATTTTCACTTACTTGTAAAGCAAGCTCACGGGTTGGTGCCAGTACCAATGCTCGTACTTTATTACCACCCGCTTTAGGGCCTTTTGACAAGCGCTCAATTAACGGCAGCGTAAAACCCGCAGTTTTACCTGTGCCCGTTTGCGCTGCAGCCATAACATCGCGGCCTTCAATGATCGCAGGGATAGCTTGTGATTGAATAGGCGTTGGTGCTTCATAGCCCTTTTCTAAAACTGCATTTACTAAAGCTGGTGATAAACCTAACCCATCAAAACTCATACTATCTCTCTTTAAAAAATTCAGCCGATACGGCGAAGTGCGCGCATTATACCTAGGATAGTCAATAATGCATGGAATTATTTACAAACTCATATTTTATAATGAGCTTGGTCGATTAATTTAAGGCATAAAAAAAGCGGCTCAAATGCCGCTTTCTCTTTATAACCAATCTTTACTTAACACCAAGTTCGCGTAAACGCTCTTGTAGGTAGCTGTCTGCTGTGTAGCGCTCAGATAGCACAACATCAGGACGCGGGTGTAAGAATAATGGTAACGAAATACGTGATTTCGTTGACGCTTTACCCGTTGGGTTGATCACGCGGTGAATCGTAGATGGGAAGTAACCACCTGACGCTTCTTGAAGCATGTCGCCAATATTGATGATCAGGTTACCAAAATCACATGGTACGTCTAACCAACCGCCATCCGTTGTTTGTACTTGTAAACCAGGCTCATTCGCCGCAGGTAATACAGTTAGTAAGTTGATGTCACCATGCGCTGCCGCACGGATTGCACCTGGCTCTTCATCACCAGTCATTGGTGGGTAATGAAGAATACGCAGGAGTGTTTGCTCTGAGTTAGCAATCATATCTTTAAGATCGATAGAGAACTTAGCGCGCACCTCTTCTGGTGCTTCAGCTTGAACCCAGCTTAATAATGTAGCTGCAAACTCATTAGCTAAACGGTAGTACTCACGAATTTCTTCTTCTAGCTGTGCTGGAACACGGCCTTTTGGATAAACGTGGTAGTACTCTTTAATATCTTTAACGGTAAAGCCTTTTGCAACTTCTGACACTGATGGTGGGAAATAACCATCTTGTGTCTCTTTTGAAAATAAAAACTCGTGCTTTTGCTCAGAATTAAAGAATTCTTGCCAATTTTTGTAAATAGACTCAACTAATGACTGAGGGATTGGGTGATTTTTTAATACACCGAAACCTGTGTTTCTTAGTGACTCAACAAATTGAGCGGCCGCATCGCTCGCTTTATAATCAACGGTAGGTAAATGTTGCATTGTCTTTTCCAGTGAATAAGGTTCTAGAAGTCTGTGCTAAGCATAGCATTTCTTCATTATAGCGCTTCGCGAGGATAGAGAAACACAGGCAAAAACATAAGGACTTATGTCCGCCCCTACCTTGCTTAACTCCTTAAGTTTGATACAGATCAACTAAGCATTTAAGTAGTATAATATGTACTATCATCTAAACTTAGGTATGACCAACTAGACACATTTCAACGCAAAAGGATCGCTAATGTTCAAAAGTCTGCAAATCTTACTTTTCAGTGTGCTCATATTCGTTACCAATCAGGTCAGCTCAGCAGAACAAGCAAACTATAAAGTCGAAAACATTAAAGACAACGTATATCGCTTTAGTGCTGGCCATTACCACAGCGCTTTTATGATTGTTGATAACCTTGCCTTAGTGACTGATCCTATTAATAGCGATGCCGCAAAATACTTAAAAAGCTATATCAAGAAAACCTTTAACGCCGATATCAAATATATGCTGTACAGCCACAGCCATGTTGACCATGTGATGGGCGGTAATGAGCTAATCGATAACAACACAACTATCGTTGCTCATCAGTTTGCAGCTGAGGACCTTAAATTAAATAAAGTGCCTACGGCTCTGCCTGATCTTACTTTTACCGATACACTCAAAGTCGATTTAGGTGATAACTACGTGCAACTGAAATACTATGGGCCCAATAATGGCCGTGGTAATGTCAGTATGCGTTTTATGCCTGCCAATGTACTTTTTGTTGTTGATTGGATTGTACTTGGCCGCATGCCATATAAAAATCTGATTGGTTACGATATCAATGGCATGCTGCATTCAACCAAAGCGGTGTTAAATGAGCCTGCTTTTGCTGCATTTATAGGTGGCCATGCAGATACTGGCAACCGCGATGATGTTGTCTCGTACTTACACTATATTCAAGACTTACACGCTGCCGTTCGCGATGGCATGTTACAAGGTAAAAATCTTGCGACCTTACAAAAAGAAATAAGCTTACCTAAATACAGCCATTTAAAAATGTACCAGCAATGGCTACCACTGAATATTGAGGGTGTGTATAACAACCTTGTCGAGATGGGCTATTTTAATTTTCGCAGCGATATCGATGCTCAGTTTTAACTGAGCATCAAAAGCGAGATAAAAACGCGTTAAGTTCTTTACTCATACGTGCTACAAGCGCTTTTGGACCACCATCATACATATCGTTATGGCGCGAATCTTTAAGCTTAATTTGCGTCACGGGGTATACAGCGAGCTCTTGCGGCGTTAGCAATACGTTGTCATCTGCTGGGTAATCGCTACCGCGTAGTGTCAGTACAGCAATATTTTTGTTTCGCGGGATCAGCATACGGCGATGATCAAGGGTGATCAGCATAGACACCTTAGCGGGATAAATAGCGGCATATAATGCTGCAATATCACCCCCATTTGAGTGACCAAATAAAGTAAGCTGATTAAAGTCATACGCAGGATATCGCTTTGCAAGCTCTGTAGCTAAAAACTCGAGGGTTTGTACACCACGGTGCCAGTTTTCCATGCGTGTGGTCATGTAGGGTGGCTCAGGGTTTAAACTCGGATCACCTTTTAACTCATGAGCAACTTCAACCGTAAAATAACCATGCTGATGAAAGACCTGCTGGGCAAATTGATAGTCTGTGTGTGCCATACCATAGCCTGCTCCTATAAATGCCACGGGGCACTTTTTCTTTACCGTGCATTCGCTATCGGCTGCTGTAATGGTCACCGGAATATGGCGTGCTCGCTGTGTATCAAACAGTGTCTCTGTTTGGTTTGCAAAGGCTGTTTGCCCGCTAAGAGTTAAAGCGAGTATTAGCGCAACCTTTTTAATATCTAACATTTTATGACTGCGCTAATTTGAATTCTAGGCTACGTTTTACCATCGGCCACTCACCATCAATAATTGAAAACACCACAGTATCGCGTACGCATCCATCGGCCATGATTTGATGATTACGAAGCACCCCATCTTGCTTCGCCCCTAAGCGAGCAATGGCATTGCGCGAAGCTTGATTATGCCAATGGGTACGAAACTCAACAGCAATCACATTAAGTGTTTCAAATGCATAACTCAGTAGCAGTTTTTTACACTCAGTATTAACCCCAGTTCGCTGAAAGCGCTTGGCATACCAGGTGTAACCAATTTCTAAACGGCGGTTTTTACTGTCGATATTACAAAAGCGAGTTGAGCCTATCACCTCATCGGTGTGTTTATCGATAACAGCAAATGGTAATGCGCGACCAAGTGACTGTTGTTCAAACGCCATGTTTAAATAATCGTCAACACGTGCTTCATTGGGCACCGAGGTAAACCACAATTCCCAAAGCTTTCCATCGGTAGCGGCGTTTACTAAAGCATCGCGATGCTCAAGCGTTAACGGCACTAATTTAACAAATTGACCTTCTAATGTGATGGGACTTAAATCCATAACTTTCCTTAACCTTAATTAGCAAAAATATTTAATCCACCAGCTCTATATCGAGCCCTGCTAATAAGTCCAAAGCGGCATAACGTTCAAATTTGGCTTTACTGATATTGTTAGCAGTTATATCAATGGCAAAGTGACTAGCACCTATAAAATTAGCTTTACTGAGGTTGGTTTGTTGAAACAAGCTGTCACGAAAATCCGTATCAGTAAAATCAGCAGATGTTAAATCTGCATGTCTAAAATCAACATCTTTGGCAAAACAGCTGCGCATTTTTAAAGCCTTTAAACTAAGCTCAAAAAAGCTGCTGTGGCTCAGTTCACAGCCAACAAAACTCACTGGGGCACGGCTGGCGAGTAGCGGCCAATCAACATCAATAAAGCGTACACTGGTTAATTTACACTCTTTAAAGCTCACTTCTTCAAGTGAGGTGTATCTAAGACCAAGCGCAGCTAAATTACAGTTTTTAAACTCACATTCTATGAACCGGCAGTTTTCAAACTGGCTATTGCTAAAGTCACAGTCGATAAATTCACATTGCTCAAATTCGCAATGTGAAAATGTTTGCCCTGCTAGGTTTACTTCAAAAGTGTGTTCAAAATAAAGGGAATGGCTTGCGATCACGCGGTGGTCTCAATATCTTGTTTAAGCGCAAGTACAGCAATAAAAATAAGACCGAACAATGGAATTAGCGCTAGTAACCCACCAATAACGGCCACCACGATTGGTGTTGAGGTTTTGCGCTTACCTAAGTAATAGCTGATAGCGGCAAACACAGGAATTAAAATAACAATTATTTGCCCGATTAAAGTTGCACTGATATTCACACTCTTTCCTTGAAGAACATACTAAGAATTTATTTAAACACAAAAAAACCCTAAGGCATACACCTTAGGGTTTTCGTAAATCAGGCTTTTACCAATTATTCAGCGTCTTTCGCTACAACATCAATTGCAAGCTCAGTTAATGCATCTGCATTTGCTTTGCTTGGTGCATCTGTTAATAAACATGATGCTTGAGTTGTTTTAGGAAAAGCAATCACGTCACGAATATTATCAGTACCACATAGCAACATAACTAAACGGTCAAGACCAAACGCAAGACCCGCATGCGGTGGGGTACCGTATTTAAGTGCATCAAGTAAGAAACCAAACTTGTCTTGTTGCTCTTGCGCATTGATGCCTAAGATTCTGAATGCTGTTTCTTGCATGTCTGCATTGTGAATACGTACCGAGCCACCACCAACTTCGTAGCCGTTTAATACCATGTCGTATGCATCTGATAGTGCACCTGCTGGGTTTGCTTCAAGCTCTTCAGGAGAAATACCTTTTGGTGCAGTGAATGGGTGGTGAACCGCATGCAATGTACCTTCGTCGTCTTCTTCGAACATAGGGAAGTCAACAACCCATAATGGTTTCCAGCTATCAAGATCAGTAATGCCTAAATCAACACCAATCTTAAGACGTAGCGCACCCATTGCTTCGTTTACAACGTTGCGCTTGTCAGCACCAAATAAAATGATGTCGCCAGATTGTGCGTTAGTACGCTCAAGTAATTGGTTGATCACTTCTTCGTTTAAGAACTTAGCGATTGGTGATTGAACACCTTCAACGCCCGCTGCACGGTCGTTCACTTTCATCCATGCTAGACCTTTCGCGCCATAGATACCGATGAATTTAGTGTAATCGTCGATTTGTTTACGAGAAAGCTCAGCACCGCCTGGTACAGTTAATACAGCAACACGGCCTTTTTCGTCATTAGCAGGACCAGAGAATACTTTAAACTCAACGTCTTTTACTAAATCAGCAACGTCAACAAGCTGCATTGGGTTACGTAGGTCTGGTTTATCAGAACCATATAAACGCATTGCTTCGCTGTAAGGCATAACTGGGAAGTCGCCTAAGTCAACGTCTAGTAATGATTGCCACATTTCGCGGATCATTTTCTCAGTCATTGCACGCACTTGATCAGAGCTCATGAATGACGTCTCTAAATCGATTTGTGTGAATTCTGGCTGACGGTCAGCACGTAAATCTTCGTCACGGAAACATTTAACAATTTGATAGTAACGGTCAAAGCCCGACATCATTAATAATTGTTTAAATAACTGTGGTGACTGAGGTAAAGCGTAGAAGCTACCCTTGTGAACACGGCTAGGTACTAAGTAGTCACGCGCACCTTCTGGTGTTGCTTTTGTTAGTACCGGTGTTTCGATATCTAAGAAACCGTTGTCATCTAAGAAACGACGCACAAAGCTACTCGCTTTTGCACGAAGTTTGATACGGTCGCTCATTTCAAGACGACGTAAATCTAGGTAACGGTATTTTAAGCGGCGCTCTTCAGAGTTTTGCTGATTAAAATCAAGTGGTAATGGCTCTGAACGGTTGATGATAGTTAAGCTTGTGCCTAAAATTTCAACTTCACCTGTTGCCATGTCTTTATTTACTTGGCTTTCAGGGCGTGCGCGAACAACACCTTTTAACTGCACACAAAACTCTTGACGTAGTTTATTCGCAGTATCCATTAATCCTTCTACTTCAGGATCAAAAACAACTTGTACTAAACCTTCTCTGTCACGTAAATCGACGAAGATAAGGCCACCAAGGTCACGGCGTTTGTTGATCCAACCACATAGTTCAACTTCTTGATCTACGTGAGATTTATTTAGCTGTCCGCAATATATAGAGCGCATAGTATTCCTGTCAGTTAAAGACTTATAGCCGCCTGCTCTTAAGAGTTCGCTATTTTGAGAGCAAAAGCCACTATACAAAGTAATCATTTAAGGCAGAGCATTATACCCAAACCATCTCAAAATGCGAGTGCCAGCAGTGCCTGTCGGGGGGCTAAATATATGCCCCGGCTTCTGAGCAAACATTTCTTTTGTTACACTAGACATAATTTAAATTTATTGGTTGATTTAATGCTGTACTTAGGTTGTCCGCAGTGGTCTAGCACCGCATGGAAAGGAAATTTGCTCTCTAGTCACTGTAAAAGCGCCGACATGCTCAGTGAGTATGCGCAATGCTTTAACTCAGTCGAGGGCAACACCAGTTTTTATGCAGACCCAAGTCATGAGTCATTAGTGCGCTGGCATGATGCGGTCCCCGAAGACTTTAAATTTACTTTTAAGTTTCACCGGCGTTTTAGTCACGAATTACAACTGACGAATATAACTAGTGAGCTTAATGCGTGGCTAAACTTATTTGAGCCCATTTTTGCTAAAACGGGGCAAATCATGTTGCAGCTACCCCGTGCCTTTGGCCCTGATGCCCTACCCCTTCTTGCTAATTTTATTGCACAACTACCTAAACAACTTAGTTACGGTGTAGAAGTACGTCACCCCGGCTTCTTTAATAAAGATGATGCTGAAATTCGTTTAAATCAGCTATTAATTGAAAATAATATAGATCGCATCAGCATGGATACCCGCGCTTTATTTGCGGTACCCGCCGATACCGACGCACTCATCGATGCGCAAAAGAAAAAGCCTTATTTACCTGTGCATGCTATTGCAACAGGAAATAAGCCAATGCTACGGTTTGTGATTGCCAGTCTTGAACACGAATACAAGTCGTATTACCAGCCATGGCTGAAAAAAGTAAAGCAATGGCTTGATGAAGGTAAATCGCCCTATTTGTTTTTTCATACCGCAGATAATCGCCAGTCACCACTTTTAGCAAGACAGTTTTGCCAAGATTTAGGTTACAATCACCCCGTGCTTGCACCTTTTATAGGTGAACGCGAAGCAAGCCAAAGCAGTTTATTTTAGCGCCCGATTTATCAGAGAAAATATGAAAGATTACAGCCGTTATTTTCAAGGTTACCCGCCCCACATCATTGAGCAAGTGTTACAGCTATTTAATGGTGACAGAGCCGCAAAATACCTTAAAGGCAAATACCCTGATGCGCATAGCATTACCAGCGATAAAGCTTTATACAATTACGCCACTGAGCTGAAAAAGCGCTACCTTAAAAATGCCCTGCCTTTTGGCCGTGCCGCATTCAAAAAACAAGGCGATATGGTCACAAATGCCTTAGGGACCCATACTTTTCGTATGCAAGGTAAAACCCGAAAACACGATCTTGCCATTAATAGCGACCTACTTCGCGCACCTGAGCCACTTCTCAAAGCACTCGTCGTACACGAGCTGGCTCATTTTAAGGAAAAAGACCACAACAAAGCCTTCTATCAACTTTGCTGCCACATGGAGCCGCAATACCATCAACTAGAACTGGATTTAAGAATATTCAGTGTGCTGGTAGGTGAAGGGAAAAATCCGTACTGAAGCTATCTGCTAAACTTCAGTAACCTCAAACCTTCTTTGCCCTATCAGCTGCCCAGACTCGGTAACTACTTTAATGACCCATTTTCCTGCGGCATTTGCAGGAAAATTCGTTTTATGGCTCCACGCTCGATAGCCCTCTTTACGACCACCAGAAATATCCAAGGCTATGCGGTCAACTTCTTTACGATTATGCACCCAAACATGAAAGATTTTTTCATTTAGCCCTCGCGGTGCTTTTACTGCACTAAAACTATATAGACCTTTTTCATGCAAGCTCTGCTCGGTGAGTTCTGTTATTGGCGAAAGCGGTTTACGGGCTTGTTCATCAAGCTGATACGACATGCTCATATCGGTTAAACGCAGTGCCGCAGGTGGCACAAAGCTACGCAATTGCCAAAGCCCAACACCTAATGCACAAAGCAATAACACCAACAACGGAAAACGCCACCATTTCGCATTCGGCATCAAATTACCAAGACTAGGGACAGTTAAAATAACAGCCGTGATCAGCGCAATTTCAAAACTTTGGCTGGTCGTTAACTTTAATAAAATTGGCAAGGTAACCGACAGCACGACAAACAAAGAAAAGCTATGAAACACACTAAACCAGACACTGTGCCTTGCAAGCTTTTTATAATAGAGGGGGTCAACAACAGAAACAAACGCACAAAGAATAATTAAAGCGGTAAACGCGGCCTGACCATGGTCCCAAGTAGTCACCGCCAAGAAGAATGGTAAAGCAAAAAACAAACTTTCTTGCTGCACAACTTGCAGCGCAAAGCGCATCACGTTGGGCGACACCGCCACACCAAAACGTTCCTCTACTTTATCTCTTAGCCAGTTATCTATTAACAACCACAACCAAGTGACTAATAACAAAATAGAGATAAGTTGCGAAAACGATTCTTTTCGCTCAACAAAGACATAGCTCGCTACACCACTACAAAAAGCCAACACCGCCATCAACCCCGGCCGCTTCTGCATCATGAAAACAAATTTAGTTATAAAGTTTTTTAAGTAATTCATGCAATCATCAAATCCATTTAAGGCTTTATGAGTAAAGCATAAATTGGATGAATGTAGGCTTTAAAACGAGCTTTAAGTTCAAAGCTTTAAGCTGTAAGGTATTTAGATGAAGTGAACAATCATAGAGTATTTTCTAAAAGGAAAAAATGGAATGTTATATAGAGTATTGATAATACTTTTCTTAATTTCTAAGTGTACAACTGCAAACGCATTTGAAGATTATAGTTTTTTAAATGGTGAATGGTCTTGCAAAATGAAATCAGTATTACCAAACGATGCAATACTAGAAGTTGATAGCCACATAACTACTTCAATTAAAGATTTAAACTCATATTCAAAAAGCTTTTTTAAATTTTATTTTAAACAAAACCCTGATTTGGTCTCTGTTATCTCTGTTGAATCCTCAGAAAAAATGGATTTCGAGGGTGATATCATGATCAGCTTTAATTCTAAAACCCATAAAACAAATTTAATCAAAGACGATCTAAATTTATTTTCACCAGAGTCTGTTAAAAGCTTCACTCGAGGGCCTTCAGTGACAGTTAAATCGAAAATCAAAAAAATAGACGATGAGACTATTAAGTTAATTGGGATCCCTGACAAAGATGTTATCAATTGCTCTAAAGCACAAAAAAGCGCGGTCTGACCCGCGCCTCTATTTTATCTGACGGCTGATAGCTGATGGCTGACAGCTCAAGTCGTTAGGTTACAAACCAAGCTCTGCCATAAAATCATCATCTGCATCGTCAGCTTGTGATGATGCTTTTTGCTTTTCAGCTTTTTGTTTGGCTTCGTTTTCGATGATGTCATCAGGGTCAACCGCTTCTGAAATATCAAAATCATGTAGTTTGATAAATTCAGTTTTATCCATTGCCAGTTCTAGATAGAAGATATTTTGCTTCGCTGTAGTGAAGGTCACACGGCGCGCTTGTGGTCTATCCATGGTAGTATCAACAGAGATTTGCACCTGTTTATTAATCGCCATCATCTTAGGTTGGTTTTGCGTGATAGAAGTATGCAGCTGGTCGCGTACTTTTGACGTAAAGTCACCAACGATTTGGTTCATCAGCTCGCCAAGTACGTTTGCCACATCATCTGATAAATGGCTTTGTGCAATTTCGTCCTCAGGCATACCCATGTTACGCATATAGTCATGGTAAATTTCCATGGCTGCTTGCGCTGTGAAGTTTGTTACCACAAGACCGGTAAAGCCACCATCGAACAATACAAAACAGCCAATATCTGGGCGCATACAGGTGCGGGTGATTTTTTGAACCATAGCAGAATAACTAATACTGTTACCGCTTGCTGAAGACAGAACTCCAGTCACTGAATGACACAGAGTTGATAAGATATCTTCTGTACTGATCACTTTGCTTTTTGTCATTAAACTTCTCTTTTTTGTACTTGTTATTGATAATTCTAGCCAAGCTACTGAATTTATCACTGACTATCCAGTTAAAAATGCTAAAATAGCGGTATTATTTTTTAAAGAGACTGTTCAAGTGACGCAAAAAGACAGTATTTATGCCACTGAGCAAGCGGTTAAAGACTTTAGCTTTGACCAACATGTAGTAGAAGTTTTCCCAGATATGATCCAGCGCTCGGTGCCGGGTTACGCAACCATTGTTAGCACCATAGGTAAACTGGCTGGCGAGTATGCGCAAAGCAATTCAAACCTATACGACTTAGGCTGTTCTCTTGGTGCTGTAACGTTAAGTATGCGCCGCAATATTCGCACTGATAACTGTAATATCATTGCTGTTGATAATTCAGAAGCGATGGTTGAGCGCTGTAAATTACATTTACAAGGTTTTCGCTCTGAAGTGCCGGTCACGGTTACACTGGGTGATATCAATGATTTAGCTATCGAGAATGCCTCTGTGGTCGCGATGAACTTTACACTACAGTTTATTCCACCTGAAAAGCGCCAAGCGGTGCTTGAAAAGATTTACGCAAATTTAAAACCAGGCGGTGTTTTGCTACTGAGCGAAAAAATTAGAGGTGAAAATGAGCAATGCGATAATTTGCTCATTGATTTACATCATGATTTTAAACGTCATAACGGCTATTCAGAGCTTGAGATCAGCCAAAAGCGCACAGCTATCGAAAATGTCATGCGCCCTGATCATTTATCTACCCACTTAAACCGATTAAGTGAAATTGGTTTTAGCCAAACGCAAGTGTGGTATCAATGTTTTAACTTCTGCTCGATGATTGCAATCAAGTAATCATCACAACGATATAAAGAGTATTTCATGTCTCAATGGTTTAACCAATTTTATGCTGCTATCGCACAAAGTCCGCTTAGTCACTGGCTCGAAACTTTACCTGGCCAATTAAAGCACTGGGAACTCGAAGCCAGTCACGGCGATTTACCTAAATGGCAAAAAGTGCTGAAAAACTTACCTGAGGTAAGCACAAACCATGTAAACCTGCAGGATAAAGTACAAATCGGCACCGGTGATGAGCTATCTGAAGGTCAGCAAAAACAGTTAACGCATTTATTAAAGCGCATGATGCCATGGCGTAAAGGGCCATTTAGCTTACACGGTATCGAGATTGATACTGAGTGGCGCAGTGATTGGAAATGGGATCGTTTACTGCCTCATATTGAACCGTTAAAAGGCCGCACTGTGCTTGATATTGGTTGTGGTTCTGGTTATCACTTGTGGCGTATGCGAGGTGAAGGCGCTAATTTTGTGGTAGGTATCGATCCATCTGATTTATTCTTATGCCAATTTCAAGCGATAAAGCATTATCACCAAGATGAAAACGTGCATTTATTGCCATTAGGTGTTGAAGCTCTGCCAGAGCTAAAAGCATTTGATACGGTATTTTCGATGGGTGTTTTATATCATCGTCGTTCACCAATCGACTTTTTAGCGCAATTAAAAGCGCAGCTTCGTCCTGGCGGTGAGTTAGTCCTTGAAACACTGGTTGTTGAAGGTGATGAGCATACAGTTTTAGTGCCAACCGACCGTTATGCAAAAATGCGTAATGTGTGGTTTATCCCAAGCACCGCGGCATTAAAACTATGGATGGAGCGCGTTGGCTTTAAAGATGTACAAGTTAAAGACTGTGCAATCACAACGCTTGAAGAACAACGTAAAACCCAGTGGATGGAAAACGAATCATTGGTCGACTTTTTAGACCCAAATGACACCAGCAAAACCATTGAAGGTTACCCAGCCCCTCTACGCGCTATTTTAACAGCGAAAGCTTAACAAATAGTGAGAAGTCTCTAGTTACAAGGCCAAAGTGACATTTACTTGATACTTTTGCCTTGTAACTTGAAAGCAAAAAAACCGGACAACTGTCCTTGTCAAGTCGGTTAAAGTGATTTTTCAACTAGCCGCGCCATTGCAATTGTTGTAAAATACGCGCGTTTCTAAGCAACCCACATGCAACTTTTTTGAGGAAAACCTGTGAGCGAACAAAAACAGTCTCTTAGCTATAAAGACGCGGGCGTAGATATCGATGCCGGTAATGCACTTGTTGAGCGTATTAAAGGCGTAGTTAAAAAAACCAGACGTCCTGAAGTAATGGGCGGTATCGGTGGTTTTGGCGCACTTTGCGAACTACCAACTGGCTATAAAGAGCCTGTACTGGTTGCTGGCACAGACGGCGTTGGTACAAAACTACGTTTAGCAATCGATCTTAAAAAGCACGACACAGTGGGTATCGACCTTGTTGCTATGTGTGTAAACGACCTTATTGTACAAGGTGCAGAGCCACTATTTTTCCTTGATTACTATGCAACTGGTAAATTAGACGTAGACACTGCGGCTGATGTTGTAACAGGTATTGGTAAAGGTTGTGAGCTTTCTGGCTGTGCATTAATCGGTGGTGAAACTGCTGAAATGCCAGGTATGTACGACGGCGAAGACTACGACATGGCTGGTTTCTGTACTGGTGTTGTAGAAAAATCAAAAATTATCGACGGTACTAAAGTTGCTGCAGGCGACCAATTAATCGCCCTTGCATCAAGTGGTCCTCACTCAAACGGCTTCTCATTAATTCGTAAAGTTCTTGAAGTATCTGGCGCAGACACGAGCGCTGAGCTTGAAGGCAAAACACTTGGCGATCACCTTTTAGAACCAACTCGTATCTACGTTAAACAACTACTTGAGCTATTCAAGCAGGTTGACGTACACGCGTTATCTCATATCACGGGTGGTGGTTTCTGGGAAAACATCCCGCGCGTACTTCCTGAATCTGCAAAAGCAGTTATCAAAGGTGACAGCTGGGAATGGCCTGTTGTTTTTAACTGGTTACAAGAAAACGGCAACATCACAACACACGAAATGTACCGTACATTCAACTGTGGTGTTGGTATGATTTTAGTTGTTCCAGCAGACAAACTTGAGCAAAGCTTAACAATCCTTAAAGATCTTGGCGAAAATGCATGGCATATCGGTGAGATCCAAGATGCGAAAGCAGGCGAAGAGCAAGTAGAAATTTTAGGTGGTCGTGACTAATGACCCCTTGTCGTCTTGTTGTATTAATTTCTGGTAGCGGTTCAAACCTTCAAGCCATCATCGACGCATGTGCGCGTGGTGAGATAAAAGCCGAAATCGCCGCTGTAATTAGTAATAAAGCCGACGCCTATGGCCTTGAGCGAGCAAAAAATGCAGGTATACAAACACGTGTACTTAGCCATAAAGATTTTGACTCGCGCGAGGCCTATGATGCTGAGTTAATGGACATTATTGACAATTTTGAACCAAATCTAGTTGTATTAGCTGGTTTTATGCGTATTCTTACTCCTAGCTTAGTGCAAAAATTTAAGGGAAAAATGTTGAACATTCACCCTTCTTTGTTGCCTAAGTACCAAGGGCTGAATACCCACCAACGAGCGATAGATGCAAAAGATGACGTTCATGGTGTCAGTGTTCACTTTGTCACAGAAGAGCTAGACGGCGGTCCCGTTGTTCTTCAAGCCAAAGTGCCGGTACTCGAAAACGATACCGCAGAGACACTCGCACAACGTGTTCATCAGCAAGAACATATAATCTATCCATTGGTGGTCAAGTGGTTCAGTGAACAACGACTCAAGATGGAAGCAGATTATGCAGTTTTTGACGAAAAGAAACTTCCTGCACACGGCGCGCACTATCCAGAATAAAAATTTAAGTGCCCTACTCGCTTGTGTGGGCACTTTATTACTTCCTACCAGTGTTTTAGCTGGCGATCTCACTCAATATGAAGCCAAATACGATGTACTTCGTAAAGGCGAAACCCATGGTAAAGCAATCCGCGAGCTGAAAAAAGCCGCAGACGGTAACTACGTGATCACTTATCACAGCGAAATCGAATGGATGATTTTTTCTGACTCACGAAAAGAAACATCTAAATTTACGTACCATGATCAAAAAATTTCTCCGCTAAGTTACACCATGGAGCGCTCAGGCACAGGGCCTGATAAAGAATACAGCTTAAAATTTGATGCGGCGCAAAAGCAAGTTCAAAGCAGCGAAAGTAAATACCCATTAAAGCTTGATTGGTCTGACGATTTTCAAGATTCACTGTCTTACCAAGTGCAAGTGCGCGAAGAGTTAAAACAAGGTAAAACGCAATTATCGTATCCATTGATTGATAAAAAAGGCAACCTTCGCAATTACGACTTTGAAGTCATCGGCACCGAAGTGATCTCGCTACCTGTTGGTAATGTAGAAGCAATTAAAGTTAAACGTTTATACGATAACGATAAACGTCAAGCACTTGCTTGGTTTGCCCCAGAAATGGACTACATGCTCGTGCGTATGTGGAAAGGTGAAAAAGGCGTAGAGCAATTTGAAGTGCAGCTTAATTCATTCACTGTGACCACACCAGTCGCCGTAACAAATGAAGTGAGTAATGAAGCGCCTTAATAGCGCTTCATCTTTTATTTAAATTTTTTCGCCCATTTTAAACAGTGCAAACTCACCGGGTTCCATTTTCTGCCAGCGTTCATCATTAGTGAGAGGCCGTGTTGCAATAACGGTAACCACATCGTTCGGTGTGGTTTCTTTTTGAAAATCAATTACCATGTCTGCATCAATTAATGTCGCTTTGCCAAACGGTGCACGGCGTGTGATCCAATGTAGGTTATTGGTGCAATAAGCTAACACATAAACACCATCGGTAAGTAACATATTAAATACGCCTTTTTCGCGCAGGGTATGGGCAAGCTTTGCCGCATAACGAAATACAGACGCCATATTTGATGGCCGCTTAGGGTATTTTTCGCGGATCTTATCGAGCAGCCAACAAAACGCCAGTTCACTGTCAGTGTTACCGACAGGTCGATAATAGTCTGGCTTTAAATCATGATAATTAGATAATTGCCCGTTGTGTGCATACGTAATTTCACGGCCCCATAACTCGCGGGTAAACGGATGCGTGTTTTCAAGGCATACACGACCACGATTCCCTTGGCGAATATGACTTATCACCGAAATACTTTTAATAGGATACGCTTTAACGAGTTTGGCAATTTCTGATTGGCAACTTGGCTCGGGATCTTTAAATGTGCGACAGCCCTTACCCTCATAAAAGGTGATGCCCCAACCATCTTTATGCGGGCCAGTGTTTCCACCACGCTCTAATAAGCCCGAAAAACTAAAACAAATATCCGTTGGTACATTGGCTGACATGCCAAGCAACTCACACATAGAACTATTAACCTATAAAACTAATCGAAGTAAAAGGCATGATGGGCTGATCCCTGCCTGCGCTCATTGTTGTACATAGCGCTAAAGATGGCAACTGCTATGCTGAGATTTTCAGAACTATCTGATAAATAGTGCATATTTTACACACCTTTTTATGTGCACCATTTACATAAACTAAATAGTCATAAGCCCACTGTAAATTTTTTTGCACTGTTCATACAGTTTACTCATTAAAAGGTTTTACAAAGCATCGTTTTATCTTTGTTCCCCTCTTGATAATTCATGGTTGTAGCGCTACTCTAAAAGAGGTGGTCTGACCTCTATTAAGGAATAATCAATGACTCTCATATTTTTACTTGGTTTACTCGTGCTACTTAGTGTGGCGAGTTACCACAGATCGAGCTGGAATACCTGTTTAGGTATTGCCATTGCGACCTTACTTGTTGGCACTTTTGCTGGCGCGTTTGGTGCAATCAGTTGGCTACTATTCTTACTTATTGCTGTGCCACTTTCTGTGACAAGCATTCGTCAACAATACATCATCAAACCTATTTTTGCTGCATTTAAAAAAGTAACCCCGACAATGTCGGATACTGAAAAATCAGCAATCGATGCAGGTACTACGTGGTGGGAAGCGGATCTATTTTGTGGTCGTCCTGACTGGAACAAATTACACCAATACCCAGCACCAAAACTGACTATCGAAGAACAAGCGTTTATTGATGGCCCAGTTGAAGAAGTGTGTAGCATGTTAGATGACTGGCACGCAACGCACGAATTAACTGATTTACCGCAAGATGTTTGGCAATATCTAAAAGATAATAAATTCTTTGCCATGATCATCAAAAAAGAATACGGCGGTTTAGAGTTTTCTGCTTATGCACAATCATGTGTACTGCAAAAGCTAACAAGTAAATCAACGTTACTTTCATCTATCGTAGGTGTACCGAACTCATTAGGTCCGGGCGAATTACTTCAGCACTATGGTACTAAAGAGCAAAAAGATCATTACTTACCACGTTTAGCGAGTGGTCAAGAAATCCCATGTTTTGCTTTAACATCACCAGAAGCTGGTTCTGACGCAAGTGCAATTCCTGACTACGGTGTTGTTTGTAAAGGTCAATGGAACGGCGAAGAAGTTGTTGGTATTAGCCTAACGTGGAACAAACGTTACATTACTCTTGCTCCTGTTGCGACTGTACTTGGTCTTGCATTTAAACTACAAGATCCAGACGGTTTACTAGGTGATAATAAAGAACCTGGTATTACCTGTGCGTTAATCCCAACAGATACTCCTGGAGTAGAAATTGGCCGTCGTCACTTCCCGCTAAATGTACCATTCCAAAATGGTCCTACTCGCGGTAAAGATATCTTCGTACCACTTGATTACATCATTGGTGGCCCGAAAATGGCTGGTCAAGGTTGGCGTATGCTAGTTGAATGTTTATCTGTTGGTCGTGCAATCACCTTGCCGTCTAACTCAACAGGTGGCATTAAAACAATTGCGCTTGCAACAGGTTCTTACAGCCGTATTCGTCGTCAATTCCGTTTACCTATTGGTCAAATGGAAGGTGTTGAAGAATCAATGGCAAAACTTGCAGGCTACGCTTATAGCTCTGATGCTGCCGTTAGCATGTCTACCGGTGCTGTTGACCTTGGTGAAAAACCATCGGTTGTATCTGCGATTATCAAATACCACTTAACTGAACAAATGCGTGAAGCAACAATTCACGGCATGGATGTTCATGGTGGTAAAGGCATCATGCTTGGTCCAAACAACTACCTAGGTCGCGGTTATCAAGGTGCGCCAATTGCAATCACTGTTGAAGGTGCAAACATCTTAACGCGTAACATGATCATTTATGGTCAAGGTGCAATTCGTTGTCATCCATTCGTGTTAACTGAGCTAGGCGCTTGTGCAATTGAAGACCGCGAAGAAGCGCTTGCAGTATTCGATAAAGCATTAATGGGTCACGTTGGCTTTACTATTTCGAACCTTGTTCGTACTAAGTGGTTAGCACTAACGAATGCTCGCTTCACAAGTACGCCGTACAAAGACGAAACAGCTGAGTTTTATCGAGTTGCGTCACGTTTCAGTGCATCATTAGCATTAATGTCAGATATCAGCATGGCGGTTTTTGGTGGTTCATTGAAGCGAAAAGAGCGTATCTCTGCACGTTTAGGTGACTTACTAAGCTACTTATACCTTGTATCTGCAACACTTAAACGTTACAACGACGAAGGCCGTAAAAAAGAAGATTTTGCGCTAGTTCAATGGAGCTGCCAAGATCACCTTTACCACTGCCAACGAGCTCTTGCTGACCTAATCAATAACATGCCATCTGCACCACTTCGTGCAATGCTAAAAATTATGTTATTCCCATTCGGTCGTCCAGTTCGTAAACCTACTGATAAGCTTGAGCATAAACTTGCGCACTTATTACAAGTACCAAGCGAAACTCGTAACCGTTTAGCTAACTACATTTACCTTAAAAACGAGCCACTTAACCTTGTTGGTCGTCAAGAGCAAACGCTTAAAGACATTCTTGAAGTTGAGCCGCTGTTTGACAAGGTATGCCGTGAAAAAGGCGTAAAACTGCCTTTCTTCCAGCTTGATAAAGTAGCGCAAATGGGCCTAGAAGCAGGCATTTTAAGCCAAGCTGAAGCCGACAAACTAGCGGCTGTTGAAAAAGCCCGTCTTGACGTTATTAACGTTGACGACTTTGACCCAGCAGACTTAGTTGCTGGTAAAGTAGCCCGTAGTGAAAGCGATAAAAAAGCAGACGCTGCTTAAGCTAGCAAAACAATTCCAATTGTTATGAAAAACCAAACCAGCGCAAATTGCGCTGGTTTTTTTTGCGCTATATATTGCTGTAATAAACACCAGCCTGCGCCAATGGGTATGTAAATCAAGTTAGTGCCAAGCATGCTTATAACTACCATTAAAGCCACAGCAAAAAATATAAGACTCGGTATAAAATGGCTTACATAAAACTGCTTGTCTTGGTTATTACTTTGAAAGAATAACCGATATTTTTTAAAAACAGCCATGCAATCGAACTGTAACGAGCTAGTTAGCAACACACATACTGATAAAGCTACAGCCTGTATCAGATCACTAAAGTCACTCCGAATTGTTATTAGCTGTAATAAAGAAAACAAACATGCAACTAAAACTGAGCCACGCCATATTAAACACCAACTGTGTTGTAAAAAGTAACTAAGCCAAAATAAAGCAAACGAGTGTACTTTCAACTTATGGCTAATTCTTACAGAAGGGATTAAAGTCGAACAGCTGAAAATAGCAATAAATCCTAGATAGTATTGCAGCGAAAATAAACTAACAGGCAGTAATATCAATACAGAGCTTATTAACAAGCTATAAAAAAGTGCAATTGGCCTATAAAGAACAAATACCCCACATAGCCACTGCAAAAACACAAAAATCATAAAATGAGGCACTTGTAGCCATTGTTTCAACGATAAATCTACAGCTATTAATAAACTCGCAATGAGCCAAACATTACTTAAAAATAATAACTTGCAGTCAACACATACTCGCCAAGAGGGTTTATAAAGGCTTCGCTGAAATGCCCTGTTTTGCACATTTTTAATGGCTGGCGCCATGGCCCATAACATCACCGATTCAAGTAAAAGATAAACCAATGCTAATTTGGCGCCAGAAGCGGGTTCTGCATGGCTATCGACTATTTTCCCTAGCCCTAAAAACAACAGTAAAACCATACCAAGAAATGCAGGGCCAAGTAACAGTGCGAGCAACAAGCTAAAGCTCTTTAACTGAGACAGCATGCTTTTAAGGTTAGTCGTATATGCTAAGTATCGATAAGCAAGGAATGACGCGTAGCTAGCAAGAGAGTCAATCATAATGCTGTACACTCAAAACCGTGCTGTATAAACACCTGAGGTTCGTGGCTTGTAATTATGATTTGCCTATTAGGTTTATCATCTAGGTAGTCATCAAGTAAGGTCAGCAAAAATTGAATACTTGTTTGATCAAGCGCTGCACTCGGTTCATCTAATAGTAAAAATGGGGCTTGCTTTAAAAAAGCAGTAATGAGCTGGCATTTCTTTTGGTTTCCACTAGATAAAGAACTGAAGCGAGTGTTGAGATGCTCTGTAAAGTTAAAACCTGTAATGAGCTGCTCTGGTATGTCTTTCTTTAATGCCTTGCAACTAAGTTCAATAATTTGCCTCGCAGTTAAAAAATCAGGCAGCACAATACGGTCGCTAGCAATTGAAACATCGTTTTGCGGTGATTTTAATGCCTCATTATTGTATAAAATCTGCCCTGACTGTGGCTCTTCTAGGCCAGCGAGCATCATCAGTAGCGTTGTTTTTCCTCTGCCATTGGCTGCCTGTAAACAAACTCTTTTACCTTGTAATTGCTTATTGTAGTTTTCAAAAACGTGGGCTGATGCAAAACGTTTATTGAGGTTGTTTATTGCAATCATGTTTACTTCCTTTAATAGTGGAAAAATAATATCACACTCATATCCCTATTTATTTACATGATTTGTAACAAATATCGAACGGGTAAAACTTGCGTTTAGATTATGAACAGGCAACACTTTATAACGAAAAATTAACAAGGAATAATTACAATGAAACCGAGTTTTCAACTAGCAGCCGTGGCATGTGCACTCAGCCTTGCACTTGCAGGATGTTCACAATCAACCCAATCAACAAGCAGCACCGAAAGCGTGCAACAAAGCCAAACTGTTAAACAGTATGATGCTGAAACCTTTTTTGATACAACCTCAATTATGGGCAGCAGCTTTTCACCAAAAGGCGACAAAATACTCGTTAGCAGTGATGAAAGCGGCATTTATAGCCTGTATGAAGTAGATATAAAAACCGCCAAAAAAAACCGCTTAACAGACTTTGAAGACAGTACTTATGCAGTGGCTTATTTCCCTAAAGATGAGCGCGTACTATTTACTAAAGACTCAGGCGGTAACGAGCGTTATCACATCTATGTTCGCGAAACAGACGGCACAGTTAAAGACCTCACCCCAGGTGAAGAAACCCGTGCAGGATTTGCAGGCTTCACAGAAGACGGTAAACACTTTTTTATAACCAGCAATCAGCGTGATGCTAAGTTTATGGACCTATATCGTGTTGATGCTAACAGCTATGAAGTAACGCCGGTTTATCAAAATACCATGGGGCTGGATGTCGGTGCTATAAGCCCTGACGGCCGCTTTATTGCTTTATCGAAAAACAATTCGAACAAAGACAGCGATGTGTTCATTCTCGATACGCGTAAAAAAACCCTTAAACCAGAGCTTATCACCCGTCATGACGACGACGCTAAGTATGGCCCAGAAACCTTCTCAAGAGACAGTAAATCATTGTATTACTCAACCGATGCTAAAGGTGAGTTTGCACAAGTGTGGCGTTATGACTTAACGACCGGCGAGCACAGCCCTGCCCTCAAAGATGAGTGGGATGTCAGCTTTATATACTTCTCTAAATCTGGCCGTTATCAAGTAAGTGGTGTTAATGCCGACGCCAGCACTAAGGTGTCGATAATCGATACCACCACAGGTAAAGGTATTGCTATGCCATCGTTGCCTGCAGGTAACTTACGTGGTGTTAATTTTTCAGCTGATGAAAAAGCTATGGCGTTTTATTTAAATTCAGACACCTCGCCAAGCAATTTATTTGTGTGGCAAGTCGGTGAGCCGAAAGCTAAACAATTAACTAACACATTAAGTGATGCAATTAATCAAAGTGACTTAGTTGAGAGCACAATTGTGCGCTTTAAGAGCTTCGATGGCTTAGAAATCCCGGGGGTTTTATATAAACCTAAGCAAGCCAACAGCAACAATAAAGTACCTGCTTTAGTTTGGGTGCATGGCGGCCCTGGTGGACAAAGCCGTACTGGATATAGTGCGATGCAGCAACATCTAGTCAATCATGGTTATGCCATTTTTGCGGTTAATAACCGAGGCAGCTCAGGCTATGGTAAAACCTTCTTCCATTTAGATGATAAAAAACATGGCACTGATGATTTACAAGATATTGTTTACGGTAAAAAACACCTGCAAAGCCTAGATTGGGTCGATGCCGATAAAATTGGTATCATGGGGGGCAGCTACGGTGGCTTTATGACCGCCGCAGCACTTGCCTTTGAACCTGAAGAATTCAAAGTAGGCATTAATATCTTTGGTGTAACAAACTGGGTTAGAACCTTAAACTCGATTCCACCATGGTGGGAAAGCTTTAAAAAGGCACTGTACGATGAAATGGGCGACCCCGCGACAGACAGTGAGCGTCACCGTGCAATTTCGCCACTATTTCATGCTAAAAACATCACTAAGCCATTAATGGTGATCCAAGGTGCTAATGACCCACGCGTTTTACAAGTTGAAAGCGATGAGCTCGTTGCCGCTGTAAAGGCAAATGGTGTGCCTGTCGAATATGTATTATTCGATGATGAAGGCCATGGTTTTACTAAAAAGGAAAACCGCATAAAAGCCTCAAACGCATATCTTGAGTTTTTAAATACCTACTTAGACAAATAGCAAAATTGCAAAGGTAAAGAGCCGGTTTTTAAACCGGCTTTTTTATGCAAAACACCTGTATAGAAGCAAAATATAGCAGCTCATACAGTACTGTATAGAATACTGTATAATTTTAATGATAAATTTTTCACCTTTTTGACCTTCCAAAACAAAAAGTAACCCATTGTTTAATATGAACTAAATAAATTCAATTAACATAAAACTGAATAATCGGTTAAAAAATAGCAAAAAAGTACTTGCGCAAAAACACTGTATAAACTACTGTATATACATACTGTATAAACAACCAGTGAGTGAAAGTTATGTTACAGCCAATTACCTTAAGAACAGTTAAAAGCTACCAACAAGATAACGACAAAGCGTCTGTTAATTTAATTCAAATTGAAGACGAAATATCAGCAACCTTTGAGCTATTAAAAGTATTGCATCATTACAATAGCCAAAATGCATGGACACTATTAATTGCCCCTGATCATGTTCCTAGCAAAGCATTATTAGATTCGTGTTCGATTGATACCAGCAAACTACTTGTGATCAGACAAAAGCATTTAGTTAACCTTGAGTACGTACTTAGCTCTGCATTACATAATGGTAATTTTGCCGCAGTGATCACTTGGACAGATATTGTAAACAATCATCAACTTGATTCGATGAATCTAAATCTTGAGCAAGCATCTGCTAAGTTTTATTGTTTTACAAAAAGCGCTCAATTAAACAATTTAGTACCGCAGCCACAATAGGCTTGTTAAAATAACAATTTATAGTTTTAGGTAAGTTGTTATGACATCACTCACCCACCCCCTTTGTCCTTGTGGCAGCGAATCGACTTACGAGCTTTGCTGCCAACCTTTTCATACAGGTGCAAGCCAAGCTGATACGCCAGAGCAACTTATGCGTTCTCGTTTTAGTGCATACGCGCTGAAAGATGCAAAATATGTATTTAGCACCTATGCACAAAGCCAACAAGCCGCAAACCCGGTTCGCGAAATTAAAGATTTTGCTAATAGCTGCCGTTTTACCAAACTCAGTGTTTTAGATACAGAACATAATGATCAAGAAGGTTTTGTAGAATTTAAAGCAAATTACTTTTACCAAAACTTGTATTGTGAGTTACACGAAAAGTCGCGTTTTATTAAAGAAGATGGCCTATGGCGTTACCTAGATGGTGATATAACGCCAGTTGCAGATATTAAAATTGGCCGTAATGACGAGTGCCCTTGTGGTAGCGGTAAAAAATATAAAAAGTGTCACGCTCTTTAATTGCTCTTATACCAATCCGCTTAATTAAGTATTATTGCGGGTTGGTATTGGTCTGGTAAATCCAGTCTAGGGCTTGGGTAATCGTTGTTGGGAATGCGGTTGCATGGCGTGCCTGAGGAATAACAAATAAATTTGTTGTAACAAGCGCGCCGCTTTGTTTATTAATTTTAGCTGCTAATTGCCTCGCACCCGACACCATTTTTTCACCTTCGCTTTCTTCAAGTTCTCCCACTGCGATGTAAACTTTTGTTGTGTTGGCAGCTGGTTTTACAGCCATAGCTAATATTGAGTTTTCTTTAAACCACACTGAAGGACTGCCGATAATGTAACTTGAAAAAAGCGAAGGCTCGGTAAATAAGCTAAAGGAAGCAAATAAACCACCCAGCGAGTTACCGACTAATGTACTTTTTTGGTTTGTTCTGTAGTGAGCCTTAATATA
Source organism: Pseudoalteromonas sp. Ps84H-4 (assembly GCF_024124645.1). NCBI lineage: Bacteria > Pseudomonadati > Pseudomonadota > Gammaproteobacteria > Alteromonadales > Pseudoalteromonadaceae > Pseudoalteromonas > Pseudoalteromonas sp. Ps84H-4. The sequence goes on from NZ_JAMXSK010000012.1 coordinate 92,529, forward strand.
TGGCAATACAGATTGTTTTAGAAAGTTTAGATACTGGCTTGCTCCGCCAGTTTTACGTTGCCAATTTTTATCTTTAAATGGCGTATAGTCATAAATACGGCTATTAAGCCCCGGAACACCTTTTTGATACCCTACTGCGACGATAATCACCTCTTCCATCGCCCCCGAATTCATCATAAAGCGACTAGCACCAGAGGCAATTGGCAAACTGTAGTTTGCATCTAACAAGTAAACAACTGGGTAGCGCTTCTGGCTTTGTGCTTGGTAGCTGCGTGGGAGTTTAATTGTAATGGGGTATTCGTTTTCGGTATGTTTACCTTTAACTAAAACAGTATTAGTGCGTGGCAAAGTAAATGGCTCAGCATGGCTTACTGAGCTCACGCCGAAAACACTGATCACAAAAACGAGCAATAGCAATAAATAAGGCATAGTTAATCCTTCAGCCACTTCTTAATTGGTAACAGCCACTCATCTTTTGGCTTATAAAATGCACCATGGGAGAGCCCCGTATTGATGCTTAGTTCTTCGAACTTAGTTACTGCACTTCTATCAATTAAAAACTGGCAAGAGCCAACCTGATCTGAGCGTTCAAAGATAGAGTAAACCTTGCCGTAAGCTTTAACTGATGAGTTCTTTTTTATTAGGCCAGCACAACCTGCCAATATAACTAAGTTAATATGTGTGCGTTTAAGCTCATTGGCTGCCAGTATCGACAATGCCCCACCCCGTGAAAAACCAACCAAACTAATATTCGACTCATCAACACCGGCGCTGATCAATGCTTCAACATCTGCAGCAAGTTTTTTCGCAAATGCAAATGGTTCAGTGTCTTTTGGCCTGTGATAGGCAATTAAATGATAACTATCATCTGCAAGTGCTTCTTTTACCGAAATAAAGTCATAAACACCAAAGGTTTTGTGAACAGGCTTAGGGTTTTTACCTTCGACGATAAAACCATGGGAATAAAAAACATAGTGCTCATGCGGATCAATCTCTGTTGGAAACTGGCTGTAAATAGTGCCAGCGAGAGCAGGCATAACCCAACAAGCACAGGTTAAAAGTAGTGTACGTAACACTGGTATCCCTTTGAAAAATAAAATCGTACTGATTGCACGATAATAACAGTTTTAAAAATAATATCTTAGTTGTAAGTCAGGTCGCTTTGCCTAAGTGAGAAGTGAGTTAACCCTAATCAAAAACCTAAAGAGATCTCCAAAAACCAACTTGAGGTATATTCATAGCTTTTTGATATAAGTTAAGTAAAAAAACAATGACAGCGATGTCAATTGACAGTAAAAAAGCGTATTGTAAAAAAAAAGTTAAAGCAATCACTAATTTTAGACGTCTAGACGTTGAAAAAACAAATTCTTAAGCGTACTATGTTCGTAATCTGAGTTTGGCTCACATTTTTCATGAGATTTTTTAAAGATGATTGATATAAAGCACCTAAAAACCATAGCGACCCTTAAAGAGACAGGCTCATTGGTCAATACCGCCCGCGAGTTGTTTTTAACTCAATCGGCTTTATCACATCAAATTAAAGATCTCGAGAATAAGCTAGATTGCCAACTGTTCGAACGTAAGACGCAGCCTGTGCGTTTTACACCGCAAGGCATGTTACTGCTGGAGCTTGCTAATGAGGTTTTACCGAGGGTTGAAGCGACAAAGTGTCGTTTAAAAGAAAGCCTGAATCAGCCAATTTCAAATTTACGTTTAAGTGTTGAGTGTCATGCATGCTTTCATTGGTTGCTACCAACTATCAAAGAATTTAATAACTTTTGGCCTGATATCAAAATTGATTATGAGCGCGGCTTTAGCTACGACGCCATTCCAGATTTAATTAATGATGAGTTAGATCTTGTGCTGACTTCTGATATTCGTGAACCCGATCAGCTTGAGTATGCTCACCTGTTTGATTTTAAATTAAAATTAATCGTTGCACCGGATCATGAGTTGGCAAAAAAAGCCTATGTCACCGCCCTTGATTTAAAAAACGAAACTATTATTTCGTACCCTATCCCGCGAGAGCGCCAAGATATCTTTAAACATTTTATTCAAAATGCACGCTTTGATGGCACGCTTAAAACTGTTGACCAAGGTTTATTGATTTTCCAATTAGTGAGCGCTGGAATGGGTGTTGCAGCTTTACCAGATTGGCTAGTCACCCCTTATGAAAGCCAAGGACTCATTAAGTCGATTCCGTTAGGTGCACTTGGCCTTACTCGCCCTATGTATTTAGCGATGAAAAAGAATATGAAAGATAACCCTGTTTATCGCCACTTTTTAAATACGTGTAAGCAAAATAACGGTCGCTAAAGAAAGGCAAAATAATTAACATAGCTGCATCTGTTACAAACAATAATGCTGATACATGTTTGAAATTAAAAAGATCATTGGCTCATTATTAATGCCCCTGCCGTTGCTCGGGCTGCTTACTTTAGTGATGGTATTTTTAGCCATTGCCCATAAACGCAAAGCACTCTATTTGGGCTTTGTTAGCATTTTAACTTTAATGCTGATAAGCACGCCATTTATTGGTCAGTCACTGATAGCTGCAAGCAATAACCCAGCATGGCAATTTAACCAAGCAAAACACCCTAAACTCGATAATATTGTGGTACTTGGCTGCTCTATAATGCCCAACTCTCGCCTTGCCGCTAATCACCAGTTAGGCGATTGTGCGCTTGCTCGATTACTTGAAGGTGTTAAGCTTGCCCACCACTACCCAAACGCCACTCTCTATGTATCAGGGGGCGGTTTTGCTAACACCACCAATAGCCAGCTCATGTTTGAAACAGCAAAAGCGCTCGGCATTAAAGGCTCCCGAATTAAGCAAAATCCCCTCGCTATGGATACCGCTGAAGAAGCGAAGCGACTTGCCATTTATTTAGTCGATAAAAAAACAGCCCTAGTCACCTCAGCAAGCCATATGCCACGAGCGAAAGATTTATTTAATGCACAAGGTGTTGATGTGATCCCTGCTGCAACTGACTTCCAAGATTTTAGTCAGTATCCGACGTATAAGCAGTTTATACCAGATGATGATGTACTGGTTGCCGTTACCAGAGTCGCTCATGAAAAAATTGGCAGTGCTTGGGTAAGTGTGCGCCGCTGGATTGATCCAGAGGCGCTGTAGATTTAATCAGACTGGATTGTCGATATCGATAAACGTTACATCAAAACCATGCTGCTCAGCTAAAAGTTCGCCTAAGGCTTTAATGCCATAACGCTCAGTAGCATGGTGTCCTGCTGCAAAAAAGTCGATGCCTTGCTCGCGTGAACTATGAATCGTTTGCTCAGAGGCTTCACCTGTAAGATAAGCATCAATCCCTTGAGCAGCCGCTAAATCAATATACCCTTGGCCACCCCCGGTGCACCAAGCGATGGTTTCGATTTTTTCTTTTCTGACCAAACTAGTTAATGGTGCTCTATTAAGTACTTTCGCAATTTTATCGGCAAATTCTTCACCGCTTAGTGGTGTTTTTAAACGCCCTTTTACCGGCACACTATTTGGACCAGATTCAAGCCCACCAGTGAACTCAATACCAAGTAAATTTGCCAATTGTGCGTTATTACCAATGTCAGGATGAATATCTAGCGGTAAGTGATAGCCATATAAATTAATATCATTATTTAAAAGCGCTGCTATGCGGCGTTTTTTCATGCCCGTGATTGGCTGCGACTCTCCTTTCCAGAAATAGCCATGATGTACCAGAATCGTATCTGCATTTTCTGCAATAGCGGCATCAATCAATGCTTGGCTAGCTGTGACGCCCGTCACTATCTTTTTTACTTCACTCGCCCCTTCAACTTGTAAGCCATTTGGGCAAAAGTCAGCGATAGAATCAGGTTTAAGAATGTCGTTTAATAATTGAGTAAATTGTTTGCGTTGCATATGAAAATCGTCCTTCAACCCTCTATTTTGTGCAAATTTTGGCGTTTATGAGTGAAAAATGGAAGGAAAATCGCAAAAAATTGAAAAGTAAGCTGAAAATAGGTATAAATATATATTCTTAATCTGTGTTTACAACGTATAGGGTCTCTGATGAGCAAACTAGACAAAACAGAAGTGTTAAATGCCTTCGAAGCAGCATACGAAGCAGCGAATGGTAAGAAACCTGAAATCACTACAAAACCTGGTTGGTATAGCATCGATGGTGGCAAAAACTTGCGCCTTGCTGATGTTGCAGCGCTGACTGAAGAGCTCACTTCTGGTAAAACAGCTGAGCCTAAAGCAGAAGAAGCACCAAAAGCACCAGCGAAAAAAACCAAAACTAAAACCGCTGCACCGGCTAAAACAGCTAAGAAAGCACCGTTTACTGTTGTTACAGCAAACGATGATGGTTACAAAGCTGAAGAGCTTTGGATTGTTAACCTAGCTGAAAAAGACCACGATTGTCGTTTACCGCGTGGTGTTGTGTAATCAAATTACACTTAGCAATTTTAAAAACCGCTACTCGTTAGCGGTTTTTTTATGGCTATTCAATTGGTTGCTTAATATCCATTGACTTAAATAGCCAAACAATACAATAAATACGGCTCCGATTAATACGGGCATCACTAAAAAGTCCCAGCTTTGCATAGATTGCATAATCAAAATAGGGTTTGCGCCTGCCGCTGGATGTACGGTATCTGTCAACATCATTAGGCTAATTGCCAACCCTGTAGCTACAGCAATTTCAACAGCCCCTACACCGACATAATTTACAAATACAACGCCGATTAGTGCAGTTAAAAAGTGCCCACCAATAACATTCTTCGCTTTAGCTAAAGGGCTGTGTGGCACACCAAATACCAGAACCGCAGTTGCCCCAAAGGGGGCCATCAACCACACCCCATAACTTCCTAATTGCTGTAAATAGGCCAATACAAAAATTGCCATACAAGCAAACACACCCGCGATTGCCGCTTTAGTTACTTTATTATCCATTACACCTCCCAAAGTAGACCGAATTGTCTACCTCGCGAATGGTAGACAAGCCGGTCTACTTCTGTCAAGCTATCATTAATCTCCAATTGAGGCCTTGTTATGGATAAACGAACACATATTATTTTGACCGCCTTGTCACTTTTTTATCAAAAAGGCATTCATAGTGTGGGAATAAACGAAATCATTAATGTGGCGGGTGTCGCCAAAAAAACCATGTACCACCATTTCGCAAGTAAAGATGAATTGTTACTCGCGTGCCTCAGTGAGCGACATAATAGGTTTATACATTGGTTAACGCATGCCACCAGCAAGCAAACCACTGTTGAAGAGTTTAAAGCAACGTTGATCAGCTGCCATGAAGCTTGGTTTAACTCTGAAGTAACAGAGTTAGGTGATTTCAATGGCTGTTTATTTATTAACACTGCTGCTGAATTTGCTGATCCTGCAAGTCCAATTAATCAAGCCTGCAAAGAGCATAAAATAGCGGTGCAGCAGTTAATAAAACAGCGTTTATCAAACTGTAACAACATGGATAGTTCGCAGCTAAACTCACAGAGCCACTATTTGATGACGCTTGTTGAGGGCATGATCTGCCAAGCAAAACTAGTAGGAATTAAACAATTCCCTTATTTAAAACAATAAATAAACAATAAAAAAGCGGCACAATGGCCGCTTTCTGTTTAGATTTTTGCTATGTTAGATTTTTTCAAAATATAACTTTTCGCGTTTTTTCTCACCCACTTCGTTCATGGTAGCAGCATCAAATAAACGACCATTGATCATGGTGTAATCTATTTTATCTGTATCACGAATGTTAGTTAGCGGGTTACCGTCAATAACAATTAAATCGGCAAGTTTACCCGGCTCTAGAGAACCGATGTTTTTATCCAGACCAATGTATTTAGCAGGATCTAACGTTGCGGCACGAATAGCTTCAAGTGGTGTCATACCACCTTGCGCAAACATCCAAATTTCCCAATGTGCCGCTAAACCTTCACGTTGACCGTGAGCACCTAGGTTTACTAACACACCTAAGTCTTGCAGCTCTTTGGCAACACGGGCATTGTTGAAGTGGTTATAGTGATGATCGGGCGCCTTAACACGACGCATTGAACGAGGTAAAAGCTGATTCTTTGGAACAAACTTACTTAAGCGTGGGTGATTCCACACATCCGTCTTGTCGTACCAATAATTTTCACCCCAAATACCACCGTAAGCTACACCCAGTGTCGGCGTATAACCCACATCGCTTTGAGACCAAAGCTGGCGAATATCATCGTAAATATTGGCAACAGGAATTGAGTGTTCAATACCCGTATGACCATCAACTACCATGGTTAAGTTGTGCTGTAGTAATGAACCGCCTTCTGGCACAACCATCATTTCAAGTTCACGACCTGCTTCAATAACTTGTTGGCGCTGTTCACGACGAGGTTGGTTATATGATTTAACACTAAACGCACCTACTTTCTTTAAACGCTCAAGATGGAATTTAGCATCTTCTAACGAGTCAATATGCGATGTATAACCTGGCATATTTGCACCATATAAAATGGTACCCGTTGAGAAAATACGAGGGCCGACAATCATGCCTGCTTTTTGCATTTCGCTTGCAGCAAAAATCTCTGTGGTGTCGTTTGATGGATCGTGAATCGTTGTCACACCTAACGCTAAGCCAGCTAAGTTCTTCCAGTTTTGCTGTGGAATGATCTCATCGCTGCCTTGCGAGCCGTGCGCATGCGCATCAACAATACCCGGCATAATCGTCTTGCCAGTTACATCAATTACTTCTGCGCCTTTAGGAATAGCAACACTGTCTTTACTGCCAACCGCTTTAATATGCTTACCATCAGTAACAATAACGCCGTTTTCAATGACTTGCTCACCGTTCATGGTGATAATACGTGCGCCAGTTAACGCAAATACTGATTTAGGCTCGGCCATGGTTTTTGTAAAACCGATGTTATCGCCGCTTTTAACTTTAAAGTCAGTCTCTGCATTTTGGTTAATATCAAATAAACCCGCTAGGCTTGCATGATATAACTCAGGGCCTAGGCTCCAATAAAGTTTATCGCTTGTGCCACTCCAACTGATGTTTTCACCCGCGCGAACAGAGAGCTGCTCAATTGGGAATTGGCTATCTTTCGGACCAATATTAATGGTTTTGCCACGCTCAACAAATGGTGTAACAAATACTTTAAAACGCTCTGCAAACGCTAGGTATTGACCATCTGGTGATACTCTAAACTCTGTTGCATGTTCTGATTCGTAAAGTTTACGAACTTGTTTTGATTCAAGTTCAACAACACTTAATGTTGGTTTTGGCCAAGGACTCATCACATAAATACGGTCATTCGCTGCACCAAATTGCGGCTGATACCCTGATTTAGTGATAAGTGTTGAATTACCGCCTTTAGCACTTACTGAGTAAATACCTGGCTCTAATGACCATGTTGGATTAAGGATACTGCCGCCAGACGCTTTACGGTAAACAATCGTTTTGCCATCTGGGCTAAATGTTGGCTCTACGTATTTACCTGGTTCTTTGGTAATAGTATCGCCACGACCACCACGTGCAGACACAACACGTACTGAGCCCTGCTCGTTGTCATCCCATGTGGTGTAAACAATCTTCTTACCATCACGAGAAAACTGCGGGAATAATTCAAAGTGATCGTCTTGCTTAGTCAGACGCTTTACTTTGCCTGACTCTAAATCACGCTTATAAATATGACCTAGCGCCTCAAAAATAGCTGTTTCACCATCTGGTGAAATTTGTACATTACGCAGCATTTTCACATCAAAATTATCGCTATCGATGTTTTGTGTAAAGCGCACTGCTTTTTGAATTTGCTTATTGGTTTCAACTTTAAATGGAATAGTCGAGACAGACTTATCATCCACATCTAACTTATGGATTGACCCCCCCGCCCAAAATACTAGTTGTTCGTTGTCTGGTGTCCAAGCAATTGTCGGGTATACACCATGAATAGCCCATGTTTCTTGCATATCGCGTTCAAGCTCACCATAAAGCTTTGTATGCTCACCGGTATGGAGATCATATAAATACAAGCTTGTTTGGAAATCATCACGCTTGATATACGCAAGTTTTTTACCATCTGGTGAAGGTGTCGGTCGTATAGCCCCACCCATACCATCTATAATTGTTTCAATCTCGCCGGTTTCACGGTCGTAGCGTTTAATTTTATAAATGCCCGCTACAGAGTCTTTTGAGTAATGGAATGTTTTACCCGGCGTTGCATCATGAGAGAAATAAACATAACGACCATCAGGTGAGAACATTGGCTCACCTAAGTCTTTTTGGTCGTTCTCGCGTGCAGTTAGTTGCACACCCTTGCCACCCGCTTTGTGGTAAAGCCATACTTCACCAGCACCTAAAGAGCGGCTTGCAGTAAAGTGCTTACGCGCAACTAAATAGTCGCCATCCGGGCTCCAAGCTGGGCTATTTAACAAGCGGAATGTTTCGTTGGTTACTGCCTTTTGGTTTTCACCGTTTACATCCATAACCCAAATATTGTCACCACCGCCTTGGTCTGAAGTAAACGCAATGTGCTTACCGTCAGGGCTAAAGCGTGGTTGCATTTGCCATGCAATATCACTGGTTAATTGCGTTGCAGTACCACCCGACATTGGCATGGTATAAATATCGCCGAGTAAGTCAAACACCACTGTTTTACCATCAGGGCTAATATCAACATTCATCCACGTGCCTTGCTCAACACTAATTTTAGCGTCTAGGAATTGGCCTTTTGGTGTATCTACTTGCCATTTGTCATCATTTGATTGCTCAGTTGCAGCCACTTGCCCTGATAGAGCAAGTGAAATCGATACAGCAAGCGCTGTATGAAGCATTTTCTTCATTGAAATCTCACTTTTTATTGTTTTGCTTATATGCACACTTTTAAGATTGCACCAAATAGCATAGCAAGATTCCAGCAATACGTGTTAAACAGACGTAAATAGACGACTAATGCCACGCAATCGGATCAAACTGATAAAAGCCAACCAGTAAATGATAAATTTCTGGGTCAAACTGCCTGAGTTCTGCAGGTTTTTCTAAAAAGGTTTCGGTGATAACAGCAAAAAACTCGGCCTCATTAGTTGCCCCGTAACTGTGAATAACATGAGGCATGCCATAGGCTAAGTGGGTTTTGAGTTGATTAAATGCGCGGCTAAATACTTTCGCCCATTTTTGGTAATCCTCATTACTCGAAAGCAATGGCGTGCCTGTGGTTTGCCCTGTTTCTTGGTCGAGTTGATGAGCAAACTCATGAAACACCAAATTATGTCCATCACTTGGTAAGCGATTGCCCTCAAGAACATCATGCCAGCTCAGTACCAAGGTTCCACCCGGCCAAGACTCTCCTTGGCGCACGGTATTGTGATAGCTTACGAGCCCTGCATTGTCGCGGGAAGTTTGCGGCGCATAATAAGCGCTTGGGTATAAAAGGATCTCTTTTACATTGCGATACAGGGGCCAAGGCTTATTAAGCACTAAAACACAGGCATCGGCCGCTACAATCAGCTTCATTGCATCATTAAGTTTAAGGCCATCACAGCCAATAAAGCGCTTTTCATTTAAAAACCAGACAATGTGACGCTCCAGCTTTTCACGGTCTGCATCCGTCATCTTTTGGTAGATGGGCATATAGTTTAATAGCAGTTTTTTTTGCTGAGCATTGAGGGAGTAATTAAGGTATTTTTTCTGCCAAAAGTGGTTACGGATGTCATCCCAGCGCCAGTAACAGACAATAAATATAATTAAAAAAACTAACAACAACAGGTTTAGCATTACTAACGCCTAAAAAACAGTCTTGTTACTTTAATGTGTGCAAACCAAAAAAGATCAATTGTTTGCACACTTTTTATTTTCAAAAACCTTAACTTGGTGTCATGCAACCCTTATTATGCATGAAAACCCTGTTGCGGCCGCTATTTTTAGCACTGTATAAGGCATTGTCTGCATTAGATAGTAATCGATCATAGTCAGTGACTTTTGAATTATCTGCAACACCAAAGCTCACCGTAACACATAGTCCTGTTGCGATATCAGCAAAGTCATAGTCAGCTATCTGTAAACGTATATTTTCACACAACAGTGCTGCTTGTTCAGCATTTTTGTGCGGGAATAGTAAGGTAAACTCTTCACCTCCCCATCGTGCAGCATAGCCTTCATCTGGAAAACTCATTTGTAATAATCGTGCGATTTCACAAATCACCTTATCACCGATTAAATGAGAGAAATCATCATTAATCTGTTTAAAGTGATCAATATCCATAATCGCAATACTGAGCGCTTTATCCTCATCTTGAAACTGGTTAAAGTTATTTGCTAACCAACTATCAAAGGCGCGTCTATTCGGTAATTGTGTTAATTGGTCATGGTTTGCTAAGTGGGCAAATGCATCAGCTTGTGTTTTTAGTTCATGCATTTGCTGTTCAACTTTTTCCGTTAATTCAATTTCAATTCGCTTATAGTGATATAGCCGATATTTATAAATGACATACGCGGTAAAAAGAACGGCAATTAAGATAAATAACTTAAAGCTGGTTTTTTGCCAAAAATAAGGAGCAATTTTAAAATGCAATACTTGCTCATTATTTTGCCAATCACTATTTGGGTAGCCTGCGCGCACTTTAAAGGTATATTCACCTGGCGGTAAATTTGTGTACTCGGTAATGGTCAGACGCCCCCGGTCTACCCATTGTTGATTGTACCCACTTAATTGAGTTTGATAGTTAAGCCGAGCAGGCATAATAAAACTAAGCCCTGCGTAATTAAAAGACACACGTGAGACACCTGCCGGCAAACTAATAAAATCAGTATCAGAAGTCAAAGGGATTGATTTACCATCTACCTCAAAACTTTCTATTACAGTCGACAAACGGCGTTTACTGGCCTCTTTTAAGCGCTCTGGTGCTGCAATAGCAACGCCCTTAGCGGTCGCAACCCATATTTGACCATCAGAATGTATTACCGCAGCGGGGTTTGAGCCACCATTCGCTTGCGCACTTAGCATGCCATCGCCTTCGTCATAAAGCTGCATGGAAACGTCCATTGGTTTAGCTGGGTTATCTAATAACGTATTGAGTTGTGCTTTGTTAACCTGAATGACACCGCGATTACTGGTAAGCCAAAGTGAGTTACCTTGTTCAATCACTTGGAACAGTTTATCAACTGGTAAACCTTGCTCTCGGCCAAACAAACTCATTTGATCTGTGCTGAGGTTGTAGCGAACTAGCCCTCGGTCTGTGGCGAGCCACATTTTATCGCCATCCAAATAAAAGCCGAATGCATACTCAGTGCTAAACTGATCAGGAAATTTTAATGAGCTGATTTGTCCAGAAGCTGAATCTAAGATAGATACGCCAACGCCTGTGCCAATCCAGATATTGCCATAAGCATCTTCAGCAAGGGCCATGATAAAGTCGCCAGCTAAACCATCGACTGTTGTATATGAATATGTTTGCCCTGAGGTATCTATTTTAGTTAACCCACCTGCAGTCCCAACCCACAAGTTATCAGACGAATCAAATAGCACCGCGCGAACTTCGTTACTAATAAGACCATTACTTCGATTTTTAACGGGATAAATTTTGTTATCTGCAACTTTCATTAAACCCGCAGTATAAGTACCAAGCCAAACACCTCCCTGTTTATCTTCGGTAAGGCTTAAAACTGATAAAGGGTCTTTGTCGTTAGCTTGCTCAAGCGTTGTTAACTCACCACTTTCAATACGATTTAAGCCGTTACTACTGCCCACCCACAAGCTGCCATCTGAGTGAGAGAGCACTGTACGAACATAATTTGATGCCAGGCCTCTACTCTTGTTCCAATTTGTAAAAGGGGCTTCTCTTAATCGAAATAAGCCCGCGTTAGTTCCGACCCAAATGCTTTTTTCACGATCTTGCATTAGCGATAAGATGCGATTATTTGGTAAACCATCGTCAGCGGCTAAATTTTCTAAACCCAATTCACTTAACCTAAACACCCCTTTATTAATGGTACCAAACCATAAATCACCATGTGCATCTTCAAGTAAGCTAGAGATAGATTCTTTATTAAGGACGGGGTCAACAGAAGTGAACTTGTCTTGTTGCTTTTTCCATACACCTTTTTCGGTGCCTACAATTAAGGTACCCGAATTCGTTAGTAGTAAAGTAAACACGGAGGCGTCGGGCAACCCTGAATCTCGGCCAACCTTACTAACCTTGTTATCTATAATTTGATACAAGCCATCACTGGTTGCCGCCCAAATAACGCCCTCTTGGTCTTGTAACAAGCGATAAACACTCAGTTTATCAAGTAGTTTTTGTTCAGGTGCATGCTCTGTGGCCCGATAAGCAATCCCCTCTCCTTCGAGGGCAAGCCAAATCTCACCTTGTTCAGTTATAAGTGCATGATTTATCATAGCTGACGATGTTGCTAAAGCGCGCCATTGCCCTTGAGTTCGCTGTGCAATACCACCTCGTGCACCAACTATATATAAATCACCATTATCCATCGGAATCAGGCTGCGTAATCCAGAATCAGGTAAGCCAGGAATTTCTGTTCGAGTAAAGAGTTTAAACTCGCGACCATTAAAGCGAGCAAGCCCTTCCCAAGTCGCTATCCAAATGTAACCATCTTTGGTTTGCGTTACGCCATTAATGCTATTGTGAGGAAGGCCGGCGCGAGTGCTCCAAGTCTCTGTAAAATAATCACTTAAAGAGAGGCGTGCAGAATCAGCTAAAGCGCTGAAACTCAATAAAAGAAAAATACAACTAACTACCCGCACCATAAAACTAAAACCCTGATATTTATTATCATTCTTTTCAGTGATGTAGTTTTATAGGTTCAGGGTTAAGCAAAACCCCGAATGGAACCAACTTACTTAATTAAGCGAATTGCTAAAATACTACATTAGTTGCAATTTTTACTTACTTTAATCACATTTAGCAACAATCAATTACAAAAATTTGTAATTTTTTCTTGTAGTACCTTTAAAAACTGCGCTACATGAAGTCCATCCATCAAGGCATGATGAACGTCAATCGACAGAGGCATTTTTCCAGTTTTTGAATCAAACTGGCCGAATACAAACTTAGGAATACCAAGTCCGTGACCTTCACTTACCGCATGCGAAAAACCAGTAAAGTTTAACCATGGTAGCACTGAGATATGAATTAGGTCTGGCTGCCCTTCTGTTGCAGCAAATGCATCAGAGAAAAAAGCTTGTACTTTACTGTTTTTTCCCACTTCAATAGCATGTTTAGAAAACGCTTCAATCGACGTCTGTTTTTCAAAATAACTAAATCGGAACGTATCATCATCAGCAAGCTCAACCACACTCCCTCGTACCGATGACAGTTGTACCGGTAGAGAATCTATAATACGTTGCCGCATTGGGGCGTAGTCATGACACGCTTCCAAAGTCAGGTATACATATGTATGAAAAAATGAGTACGGCGATTTTTTACATTTTTCATAAAGCGCAGCCATATCAAGCGAAACACAGACATTAAAATAAGGTAAAGAAAATTCACTGAAAAAAGCAAAATGTTGCTTTCGAGGCCAAGAATCTAAATCAATCGGTGTGATTTCACAAAGTGCTGTATCCATAAGAGACCCTCGAAGATTAAAAATCGAGTTTAACGAGTTAAAATGGCTTCGTCACTTAGTTGCGACAAATTACGAGCACAAAAAAAGGTGCGACCTGCGCACCTTTTTGAACAACTAATTTAATTAATTATAAACCGTTTTCGATGATTTCTAATGCTAGTTCATCGGCAATTAAATGTGTTGATTTTTGTTCTTTCTCTGAGCGAGCAAAGATTTCAGTTAAGGTATCGTAAATACCTTCAACGTGCTTAGTTGAAGCTTCTGCACTATAACCTTCTGGCGCAGTTTCGTAATAAACGTTGATGATACCACCTGCGTTAATTACGTAATCTGGTGCGTATAAGATACCTTTTTCGCGGATGATCTCACCGTGACGAGACTCTGCTAATTGGTTATTCGCACAACCTGCAATAATTGTTGCTTTTAAACGCGGGATAGTCGTGTCATTTACCGTTGCGCCAAGTGCACATGGTGCATACACATCAACATCTAAGTCGTAGATTTCATCAATACCCACAGCCGTTGCATTGAAGTCATTTACAACACGCTCAACAGCTTGCTCATTGATATCTGTTACAAATAATGTTGCGCCCGCTTCATGTAGGTGTTTACAAAGGCCATAAGCTACTGCACCTAAACCTTGCACGGCTACTTTGATACCTGCAAGGTCTTGATGACCTCGTTGATGTTGTAAAGCTGCTTTAATACCTAAGAATGTACCATACGCTGTGAACGGTGAAGGGTTACCACTTTTACCTTCAAGGCCTAATACATAGTTAGTTTCTTTATTCATGATAGCCACATCATCACAAGTGATGTTTACATCTTCAGCTGAATAGTAGCTACCGCTTAAACGCTCTAACTGGCGACCAAATGCACGGAAAAGTTGCTCTGATTTAATTTCTTTAGCATTACCGATGATCACTGACTTACCGCCACCAAATGGTAAACGTGCCACAGCATTTTTGTAGGTCATACCTTTTGATAAACGAAGTGCATCAGTAACAGCATCTTCATCAGTTGTGTAGTTCCACATTCTGCAACCACCAACCGCTGGACCTAACTTGGTATTGTGAACCGCGATAATAGCTTTTAGGCCTGATTCTTTATCTGAACAAAACACCACTTGCTCGTGGTTATCAAAGTCGACTTTATTAAATACAGCCACAGTAAAATACTCCGAAATTTTCTTACCCTAAGGGGTGTGAGCGCTGAAAGTGCCGAGACTTTATCACTTCGTTTGCTCCCTTGCCACTAAATGAGATGATAAAACTAAGCAAAGTTCTCAGGCCGAAATAACAACTCAAAAAATAACACTTTATGGAAAAAATATACCAATCAATGTACGCATTAAGCATTGTTAATTCAAAACAAAATATTAACATTACAAACTTTATTACGTGAACGTAAAGGTAAAGTATAGCGTAAAGAAAAAGTGACAAGAAAAATGTGCCGATCAAGCCAAGTAAAATCGGCTTTTAAAGAGATGTTAGAGAAATAGCTGAGACTGGTCAGAGCTGAAAAAAAACGGCGCAGGTGCGCCGTTTTTTTAAGAGAGTTGCAAGATGGTTATTTTAATTTGCCATCAAGCTCTTCGATTTTTGCTTTCCAAATAGCAGGGCCTTGCGTATGCGCATTGGCGCCTTCACTATCAACAGCAACCGTTACTGGCATATCTTCTACTTCAAACTCGTAGATTGCTTCCATACCTAAATCTTCGAACGCAACAACACGTGCTTTCTTGATTGCTTTAGATACAAGGTAAGCTGCACCACCTACTGCCATTAAGTAGATAGATTTATTGTTTTTGATTGATTCAACTGTTGCAGGACCACGCTCTGCTTTACCAATCATACCGATGATGCCCGTTTTTTCTAACATCATATCAGTGAATTTATCCATACGAGTCGCAGTTGTAGGGCCAGCAGGACCTACCGCTTCATCACCCACTGCATCAACAGGGCCAACGTAGTAGATAAACTTGTTATCAAAATCAACGCCTTCAGGTAACCCTTCACCTGATTGGATCATATCTTGTAGGCGTTTATGTGCTGCATCACGACCCGTTAAGATAGTACCAGACAGAAGAACCGTTTCACCCATCTTCCATTCTTGCGTGTCTTCTTTAGTCAGTGTGTTTAAATCAACACGACGTGTACCTTCACCTACTTCAAATGTAACTTCTGGCCAATCTTCAAGTTTAGGCGCTTTAAGATCAGCTGGGCCTGAACCATCTAATGTGAAGTGAACGTGACGAGTTGCCGCACAGTTCGGGATCATAACCACTGGTTTTGATGCTGCGTGAGTCGGTGCCGTTTTAACTTTCACATCAACTACGGTTGTTAAACCACCTAGGCCTTGTGCACCAATACCTAATTTATTAGCACGTTCGAAGATATCGATACGCATTTTTTCTTCAGTTGTTTCTGCGCCGCGCTCAATCAGCTCGTGAATATCAACCGGATCCATTAATGATTCTTTAGCAAGTACCGCAGCTTTTTCTGCAGTACCACCAATACCTATACCTAGCATGCCAGGTGGACACCAGCCCGCACCCATTGTTGGTAATGTTTTTTCAACCCATGCAGCCACATCATCAGATGGGTTAAGCATAACCATTTTCGTTTTATTTTCTGAGCCGCCGCCCTTCGCTGCCACCATAACTTCTACTTCAGCGCCTGGCACTAAGTCGATATGAACAACTGATGGAGTATTGTCTTTGGTGTTTTTACGCGTACCAGCTGGATCTGCAACAATTGATGCACGTAACGGGTTATCTGGGTTTAAGTATGCGCGACGTGTACCTTCATCAACCATTTGCTGAACAGTCATGTCTGTTTTATCCCACTTAACATCCATACCTACTTTTACGAAACAAGTAATGATACCTGTATCTTGGCACAGTGGACGTTTACCTTCAGCAGACATACGAGAGTTAATTAAAATTTGCGCAATGGCATCTTTTGCCGCTTTGCTTTGCTCTTTGTTGTAAGCTTTTTCTAAGGCTTGTACGAAATCGAGAGGGTGATAAAAAGAAATGTATTGCAATGCATCTTCAATGCTATCAATGAAGTCTTGCTGACGAATTGTACTCATTACGGGTTCCTTAAGTTTTTATCGCGTAGCGCTGTACGTGATCCTGAGTAAACCGGTGACGAAGATTTACTCTACGGGTTAGTCATGGCATCACTATAAAGGAAATCATAACGCTGCCAATCAAATTTAACTTATGATACCCTCCTCGCCCGTTTCGGGCTAGTTATTCAGGGCAATGTAGATGATAAACGATGAAAATTTGTGCATTAAATTAGATTTAAGTGGTGATTGCATCGCGCTATTTAGTCATTTTGCTCATTTGCCCCATGCCGTGTTGCTCGATTCAGCCAATAGCGAGCATGTAAATAGCCGCTTCGATATCATTGCTATTGCACCATTAAAGCAATTAGAAGTGCGCGAAAATGCATGCTTTATCGACGGCAAAGCACAATCAAGTGATTGTTTTAGCTTGATGAAAGAAGGTCTTCAGGAATTTAATCACACAGCTAACCCTAATAACCTACCCTTTACAGGTGGATGGCTTGGCTATTTTGGTTATGACTTAGGTCGTGTGATTGAAAGTATGCCAAGTACTGCCGAAAACGACATTAACATGCCGCAAATGGCTGTAGGCCTTTATCCAGATGCTCTTATTTATGATAAGCAACAGCAAAGCTGGTTTTACGTCTGTCAGCCAAATCATAATCGCTTAGCGCTATATCAGCAGCACCTAAACGAAACACCAGCAAGTGCAGAGTTCGCGCTACAAAGCGACTGGCAATCAAACATGGGTCAAGCCAGCTACAGCGAAAAGTTCGAGAAAATTCAAGCTTATTTAAAAAGTGGTGACTGCTACCAGATCAACCTTGCACAGCGTTTTAAAGCTGAATTTTCAGGTTCAACATGGCAAGCATATAAACAACTTCGAGAAGCCAATAAAGCACCATTTTCAAGCTATATAAATCACCCTGATGGCGCTATTTTATCTATTTCACCAGAGCGTTTTATTTCGATTAATCAGGGCCAAATAGAAACCAAGCCAATTAAAGGAACGCTCCCTCGTTTGGCTGACTCTGAACAAGACCAAGCGCAAGCAACTCGATTACAGCAATCAGAAAAAGACCGCGCAGAAAATGTCATGATTGTTGATCTGCTGCGCAACGATTTAGGCAAAGTGGCTCGTCCAGGTAGTGTCACCGTCCCCTCGTTATTTGCCATTGAAAGCTTTCCGGCTGTGCATCATTTAGTAAGTACTGTGCGCGCAGAGTTAGCAGATGGCAAAGATGCCGTTGACCAAATTCATGCCGCTTTCCCGGGTGGTTCAATTACCGGAGCGCCGAAAATTCGCGCTATGGAAATCATAGAAGAGCTCGAGCCGCATCGCCGTAGTGTGTACTGCGGCTCAATTGGCTATTTAAGTGCCTGTGGAAACATGGATACCAGTATCACAATTCGTACTTTAGTGTGCCACAAAGGTGCAATCTATTGCTGGGCTGGCGGTGGCATTGTGGCTGATTCAAAGGTCGACTTGGAGTACCAAGAAACTTACGATAAAGTAAATAAGATACTGCCTTTATTAAAGTAAAAGTTGAAGTAACTACCTTGAATAGCCAACAAATAATTGCCCGTTTTAGTTTAAGTCAAACTACAGAGCGCCCAGCTACCATTCGCTTTAATGCCGAAAAGCGAGCTAGTGCCGTAATGTTACCTCTGCTTGATGTTAACGACGAAGTGCATTTATTGCTGTGCAAGCGACCTAGTTATTTACTTCATCACCCAGGGGAGATTTGCTTACCAGGTGGAAAGTATGAAGAGCAAGATGACACGTTACTGCACACAGCCCTTCGAGAGCTCAATGAAGAGCTTAATATTGGCAAACATCAAGTGACTGTCCACGGTAAATTACATCAGTACGCGACCCTAACCGGTTTCACTATTGAGCCTTTTGTGTGTGTACTTAGCGAAGGCACAACATGGCAAGCAGATCCCAATGAAGTTGCTGCCAGTTTTTTACTGCCCTTATCTTACTTAAGTAATCAACAAAATTGGCAACCCCTCCCCTTTGAGCGAAATGGTAAAACCATTACTTTGCAAGGCTTGATGACCCCGCACGGTCTGCTTTGGGGAGCAACAGCCAGCATTATTAATAACTTTATCAAACAGCTCGCCCTACCAGTTTAATTATCCTGCTTTTAGGGTTACACAGGCACGTTTAAACGTTATCATGTGGCACCGTTCAAAGGCAGGTAGTATGCCGTTAATAGAAAAATGAGTAGCAAATTATGATCAGTGCATTCGATATGTTTAGTATTGGTATTGGCCCATCGTCATCTCACACAGTTGGCCCAATGCGCGCTTCGCGTTTATTTGTAAACGAACTAGAAGAAAAAAACTTACTTGCAAACGTTACCGATATTAAAGTTGAGCTATTTGGTTCATTAGGCCAAACGGGCATTGGCCATGGCTCTGGTAAAGCTGTGATCTTAGGCCTTGCCGGTTATGATCCAGAAACCATTGATGCTGATTTAGTCGACGATATCCTCGCGAAAATCGAAAAAGAGCAGGTTATTTATTTAAACCAAAGCCATAAAGCCAATTTCCCTAAGCAAGGTGCGATTGTATTTCATCGTCGTAAAACATTACCAAAACATTCAAATGCAATGGAAATCATTGCCAGCCAAAATGGCGAAAAGTTATTCAGTAAAGTGTATTACTCAATCGGTGGCGGCTTTATCGTGAGTGATGATGAGTTCGAGAACGAAAAACAAAAAGCACTCGAAATCCGCGAAGAAAACCCAGCGCCTTATCCGTTTAACACGGCAAAAGAGCTGTTAGAACTTTGCCGTGAGTCAGGTTTTAGTGTATCAACGCTTATGATGCACAACGAAAAAACCCTGCGCAGCGAAAAAGACATCAAAGATGAGCTGTTTAATATTTGGCAAGTTATGAAAGCCTGTATTGAGCGCGGTATGCGTACAGAAGGTATCTTACCAGGTGGTTTAAAAGTAAAACGTCGCGCCCCTAGTTTACACCTTAAATTAAATATTGAGGTAAACAACGACCCATTACGTGCTATGGATTGGGTTGATTTATTTGCCCTTGCAGTAAACGAAGAGAACGCTGCTGGCGGCCGTGTTGTTACCGCACCAACCAATGGTGCTGCAGGTATTTTACCAGCGGTATTAATGTATTATCACACGTTCATTAAGGAAGTAGACCGTGATATCGCGACTCGTTACTTATTAACGGCGGCAGCAATTGGTATTTTATATAAAAAGAATGCGTCAATTTCGGGTGCTGAAGTAGGTTGCCAAGGTGAAGTGGGCGTTGCTTGTTCAATGGCAGCGGGTGCACTAACTGAAATCATGGGTGGTAATGTTGTACAGGTTGAAAACGCCGCTGAAATTGGCATGGAGCACAACCTAGGCTTAACCTGTGACCCTGTTGGCGGCCTTGTACAAGTACCGTGTATTGAACGTAATGCGATGGGCTCAATTAAAGCAATTAATGCGTCACGCCTTGCAATGCGTGGTTCTGGCGAGCAAAAAGTGACCCTTGATAAGGTAATTAAAACCATGCTCGACACAGGTAATGATATGAAAACGAAATATAAAGAAACCGCTCGCGGTGGCTTAGCAGTTAATATCATCGAGTGTTAATTTACAGCACGTTTTGAGCATAATAAAAAAGCCGCTTCAAAGCGGCTTTTTTATCTTTATTTTACTGGTAACTCAATGTTTTCGAAGAGCTTATCAACATCTTCTTGGTTACGTAATAAGCTTGCTCGTTCAACCAGTTCTTTCGTTAAATGCGGTGCAAAACGCTCAATAAAATCATACATGTAGCTGCGTAAAAAGCTGCCTTTTCTAAAACCAATTTTAGTGGTGCTCGCTTCAAATAAGTGGCTTGCATCAATACACACTAAATCAGTATCTGTTATTTGATCAATCGCCATAGACGCTACAACACCTACACCCAGACCTAAACGAACATAAGTTTTGATTACATCAGCATCTGTTGCAGTAAATACAATATGCGGCTCAAGTCCATGTGCATTGAAAGCTTTATCTAATTCAGAACGACCAGTAAAACCAAACACATAAGTAATAAGTGGGTATTTAGCCACATCGGCAACCGTTAAATTATCAGCCTTTTGCGCAAGCGGGTGTGTTTTTGCCACAACAATACTGCGATTCCAGTGATAGCACGGCAACATAACTAAATCAGAATATAAATGCAGCGCCTCAGTCGCAATGGCAAAATCAGCATCACCGCGTGCTGCCGCATCAGAAATTTGCTGTGGCGTACCCTGATGCATGTGCAAAGACACTGCCGGGTACTTTTTCATAAAGCCTTGAATAACATTCGGTAATGCGTAACGCGCCTGAGTATGAGTGGTGGCAATATTAAGTTTACCTTGATCAGGCAAGGTATGCTCATTGGCAACCGCTTTAATACCTTCAACTTTCGACAGTATTTCTCGTGAAATATTAATAATTTCGTTACCGGCACTGGTTACATGGGTAAGGTGTTTGCCACTGCGGCCAAAGATCTGTACACCCAATTCGTCTTCAAGCATACGAACTTGTTTCGAGATCCCCGGTTGCGAGGTAAATAAACTTTCTGCTGTCGCAGAGACATTTAGTTTATGATTTTGGACTTCGACTATATATCTGAGTTGTTGTAGTTTCATGGCTGCATTGTAAACGTTGTTATTGTTTATTTATAAAGGCTGCAAAGCGCAATGCCAAGCGATATTTCATCGCGCTATACATTTATATCGATTGTTTCTAAGGCTAACACATTAAATTACTGCTCGGTAGCCGTGTTTACTCGCAAAATATTCAATAAAGATGCTGCTTTAACGCTATACTCATTAAAAAGTAGTAAACATCAGAAGTTTATTCTAGATAAGTAACCGCAAAACTATCCAGATCTAATCTTTTTAATGTAAGATAAAAAAATTAGATAGTTAAAACTGAGATTTAGTAATGATTGTTTCTATCATCATCATGCTCATTGTTGCATTAATCGTAATCGCACTGTGGGTAAGTGCTGTGCAGCAACACAAAGAAAAACAAGAAGCTGAGCGCCGCAAAGAACTAACAAAACAAAAAAAAATTATCGAAGAGGCAGAAGATGTACTTCTTAACAGTACGAACATCCCTATGTCTGAAAACACCTTACGCATTATTCAACGACGTATTTATGATGCACTAGCAAGCATGGTGCAACTTTCGCCAAACTCAAGAGAATTAAAAAATCGTTTAAAAGAATCAAAAGAACGCTTAACCGCTCCTCTCGAAGTCAACAACACAGAAGCGTTAGTATTACCAGATAACGACAAACAACTTATTTCACTTATCCAGGGTATAAAGAAACTGCGTACCTTACTTCGCTCTGAACATGGTAAAGGCAAAGTCGATAGCCAAGTTTTTGTTGCCGAAGATAAACGTCTGGAAAAACTTCAATTACGTATTAATGTCGAAAGCCAAATTAAGCGAGGTATGTCTGCTCGCTCTGCCAATATGGTTGGCTCTGCGAGACAATACTTTGAAAAAGCACTCGCAACACTATCATCTGTTAGTTATAGCGATGAATATGTTAATAGTAAAAAACAAGAAGTTGAGAATTACTTAGAAGCGATAAGCTCTGAACTGAAAGCATCTAATGCAACGTCACTTAAGAAAAAAGCAGAGCAAGAGCAAGACGACTTAGACGTGTTATTCGCACCAAAGAAAAAGTGGTAAACCACTTTTTCTTTGTGCTTTCTTTATTTAGTTGGTGTTTAAGATAAAAACGCGAACTTAACAATAAACAATGCTGTTAACACCCACACACTAATACTGATTTCATCTTTTTTACCACATACCAACTTCACCGCAGTATACGAAATAAAACCCAGTGCGATACCGTGCGCAATCGAGAAAGTTAACGGCGTCATTAATAATACCACGCTCACTGGAATGGCATCTGTCATATCATCCCAATTTACCAGCTTTAAGTTTTGCATCATTAAAACAGCAACATACAAAATCGCACCTGCCGTTGCATACGCAGGGATCATCCCGGCTAGTGGTGCAAAGAACATCATTAACAAGAAACAAATACCCACAACAACAGCTGTAAGACCTGTACGACCACCTACAGACACACCCGCTACAGATTCAATGTATGACGTTGTCGTTGAAGTACCAAGCATTGAGCCTGCAATCGTTGCTGTGCTGTCGGCACTTAACGCACGACCTAGGCGTGGCATTTTACCTTGCTCATCAGCAAGACCTGCCTTTTGCGTTACAGCAACCAAGGTGCCTGAAGTATCAAACAAATCAACAAATAAGAAGGCAAAGATTACCGTTAACATTGAAATTTCTAATGCTGCAGCAAAATCCAGTTGCATAAAGGTTGGCGCAATTGAAGGTGGCATTGAAATAATCCCTTGATACTCCACAAGGTCTAAGCCAAGGGCGATAGCCGTAACCAATAAAATGCTAATTAGCACGCCGCTTTTCATGTCGCGGTATAGAAGAGCCGCAATAACAAAAAAGCTAAAGATAGCCAGTAAAGGACCAGGAGCTGTGATATCGCCTAACTGCACTAAGGTTGCAGGACTTGCTACAATAATACCGGCATTTTTTAGTGCAATAAGCGCTAAGAAAGCACCAATACCTGTGGCAATCGCACGCTTTAATACCAGAGGGATCGCATCAATGATCCACTCTCGCACCTTAAATAGGCTTAAACACAAAAATATACAGCCAGACATAAATACTGCACCAAGTGCGGCTTGCCAAGTGTAGCCCATACCAAGCACTACACCATAGGTAAAGAACGCGTTTAAGCCCATACCCGGTGCCAGTGCTAATGGATAGTTTGCCCATAAGCCCATGATAAAACAACCAATTGCAGCAGCAATACAAGTTGCTACGAATGCGGCACCTTGATCCATTCCCGCTTCTGCAAGCATTGCAGGGTTAACAAATACAATGTAAACCATGGTAATGAATGTTGTGATGCCAGCAATAGTCTCGCGGCGCACAGACGTGTTATTTTCAGTGATTTTGAAAAGTCTTTCGAACATGTTTAACTTTAAGTTGAGATTAATTGGCTAATTTTATCATATTTTATCTCAATAAGAGGACATTTTACCTTGCAATGTTCTAAACTAATAAGGTCTTTTATTTCAAGAAAATAACTAAACTATGTCTGATAATTCGCCAGTAGGCTTAGATTTAGAGCAACAGCTTGATAATGTACTTGCCTTTATAACCCAACCCGATAAAGGGTCGGCGCCAAATAAAAGTACTCAATCTGTTGAAAACGTACTAAACAAAGCTTTGTATTATTTAAAAAATGAACAGCCTCCCCTTGCTGCCAAATGGATGCGCTTAGCAGCTATGGCGGGCAACCATAGGGCGCAATTTTATATGGGGCTGTTTTTCATCAAAGGGCAAGGTGTTCCACATAGTGTTTTTCATGGCGCAGTGTGGCTAAGTCTGGCCAGTAGCCAAGGTTATGAACCTGCAACGGCTGCACTTGATGATCTTCGAAAACACATCAGTACGCGCAGATTACATGATGCGCAAAGCTATGCAGCTACTCTATATGAACAAATCCACCAGCAGCAATTTGCACATTTAATTCCTCGCGATCCTGACGCAAGCTAACACGCGTCAGGTTCTACAACTCATTAATGCACTCTTGTCAGTTTACTCTCAAATGTTATGAGACCTGCACCAACTACAAACAATAAGATACCTATAAACTCAAGCCACACATGGCCTTTATGGGGCTTGATAACAGGTGTTTTTGAAGTAAGGTTATATAAACGCCTGCCTTGCTCGCCAGATTCTACAAACGAAAAACCTTTATAGTCCGCTGAGATAATAAATTTAAAATCATGCCTGCTAATCATTTCACGACGTTTAGCATCTATTTTCTCGCTGCTTTGTTCTACGAGCATACGCCAATCATGAAAAATGCCATCTGGTTCATTATCTTTCACCACACCATATGATTTGTACTCATAGAATTTTGTATTGAATAGCTTTTCTTGATGCCCTAAATAAAACATGGCACAGCCTAGCGCACTTAACAGTATGGCAATATAGACGAGTGAACGCTGCTTAATGAATTGCTTATTACTTTGTTGCTTATACCAAGCTTCAATGTCAGGCACATTAATCAACCGAGCTTTATCTACAGAATGTTTTAATGGCTCCATAAAGTCGCAAATTGTTAGATTGAGCGCCGTTAATATTGAACGAAATGTGTCATTCGAAGGCACTGATTTATCGTTCTCAAGTTTTGAAAGGTAACTTTGCTCTATTCCAACTTGCTCTGCAAATTCTGGTTGGCTCAGTTTTAGCTCACTGCGATAGTGTTTTAGTTGTGTTCCGAATGTACTCATAACGCATTTCCTTTTTGTTGTGGAGCCGCCATTCTTTGCTATTCATGCAGATATAAAAAGCTGAATAAATAGGAATAATGAAGAATATTAGCAAGATAGGATGAAAGATACGAGATACGAGATACGAGATACGAGATACGAGATACGAGATACGAGATACGAGATACGAGATACGAGATACGAGATACGAGATACGAGATACGTTGTCAGTATAAGTAAATAGTAAGGTGTGATGTAAAAACTTATTTAATCATTTGTTTGAGGAAAACAAATGGCGGAGTGGACGGGACTCGAACCCGCGACCCCCGGCGTGACAGGCCGGTATTCTAACCAACTGAACTACCACTCCGCAGTGGTATGTGCATGGGGTAATGCACTTAATTTGTTTATGATATCAAATGGCGGAGTGGACGGGACTCGAACCCGCGACCCCCGGCGTGACAGGCCGGTATTCTAACCAACTGAACTACCACTCCGCAGAGATATCATTGTTATTACTTAATTTGTTGGCGGAGTGGACGGGACTCGAACCCGCGACCCCCGGCGTGACAGGCCGGTATTCTAACCAACTGAACTACCACTCCGCGATACAAATTTTGTAATAAAAATAGCGTTTAAATAGTGGCGGAGTGGACGGGACTCGAACCCGCGACCCCCGGCGTGACAGGCCGGTATTCTAACCAACTGAACTACCACTCCGCAGTATTTAATGCTATTTATTTTTTCCTATTGGCGGAGTGGACGGGACTCGAACCCGCGACCCCCGGCGTGACAGGCCGGTATTCTAACCAACTGAACTACCACTCCGCAAAGGAAAAATGTTTTACAACGAAACGTTGTGTAAGTAATTGGCGGAGTGGACGGGACTCGAACCCGCGACCCCCGGCGTGACAGGCCGGTATTCTAACCAACTGAACTACCACTCCAGCGCGTACTTACAAATTGTCGAAAATTGGCGGAGTGGACGGGACTCGAACCCGCGACCCCCGGCGTGACAGGCCGGTATTCTAACCAACTGAACTACCACTCCACATTTTCGTTGCTGACTGAGTCTCCCCTGACAGCGGCGTGAATAATACGAATCACCCTCTGGTTCGTCAAGGGGTTTTTTGTATTTTTACAGGTTTTTTAGTCATCTGACATCGAAAGGTTTAAAATTTCACCTGATTTGTCATTTTTTGAGCCATTTTTGCCGACTTCATTTTCTTTCGCTGCTTGCTCATCATTTTCGGTTTTATTTTTTTTCTTTAAAAATGGCAAAGAAACTTTAAATTTAAGTGGTTTTTTCTGCACAAAAATTCGAATCGCTAGCCACCCTAACAGTAGAACGATTAAATTTCCAACAACAATGAGTATCACCATTAGTGTAGTGGACGCTTTTTGTTCCTCTTCAATAATTCGTTGCTGCTCAGCTTGGGCTTCTAAATCGATTTCAGGGCGAACAATTTCTGGTACAGCTTCAATGGGTCGCTCAATTTCAAATTTATAAGTTGGTAAAGTAGCCATAAATTCACGGTCATTTATATTGCTACCAAATACAGATAGCTCAACAC
Source organism: Pseudoalteromonas sp. Ps84H-4 (assembly GCF_024124645.1). Taxonomy (NCBI): domain Bacteria; kingdom Pseudomonadati; phylum Pseudomonadota; class Gammaproteobacteria; order Alteromonadales; family Pseudoalteromonadaceae; genus Pseudoalteromonas; species Pseudoalteromonas sp. Ps84H-4. Next base: position 119,081 of record NZ_JAMXSK010000012.1, read on the forward strand.
TGTATCTACCCCAGTCATAATTTTTAATTGCAAGTTCGCGCATTTGTGATTTATCCGCATCAATTGAGAACATTTGCTCTTCATTATTAGGATAATAGATTTTCCCCTGAATGAGCACGGTTTCAGGTTTGACGATTTCAGGATTTAAGGTGATCGTTAAAATGTGGTCATCTTCATCTTGCTCAGCAAGCGCTATTTCATAATCAAAAGGAGGCTCGTGCACCACAATCGGTTTTTGTACCACGGTGCGTTTCAGTATTGGCGTTTCTATATAAAGCTCTGGTTGCCACTCACCTGCAGGAAACGTCAGTTTAAATTCGCCAGTAAATACGCCATCAAGCGGGCGCTCATCAAAACCACGGCCATCATCTCTAAACTCAGTGACACTTTGCGTACCGGCACCAAAGTTTGAGTAATCACTATTATTAGTACTGACAAAATCAACATTCAAACTAATCACATCACGAAACTGCCCCACTTCGATGGGTTCTCCATCATTTAATACGCGACCATTCAGTTTCACTGTCTCTCCGCGAAATAGCATCGGCGGTAAAGGATCTACATCTAATTCAATTTCTCCCATCACCATAATACGGCTTCCTGGCAAAATTTTGCCAACAACCTGCCATGGACCAGGCATAGGATTAGTAATAGTGACTAAGTCATAACTGAGCTCATCATACCAATCAAGATCATGATTTTTCACTGAGTCTGTGGCGTAATACTTAGTCCCATCAGGACGAACCAATACAACGGCAGGTGCACCGCGGTTACGAAAGAACAGTAAGGTTACTTTATCGATTTTATGATCGATGCGAAAACGATTTTCTAACAGAGGAATTTCATTTTTAACCCCATCCCGAGCTAATGGCGTTATCTTATCTTGTGCTGTTGCAAATCCCATACAAGGCATTAAGCACAGTATTCCTGCTAGTAGCTGTTTTCTCATTTCATTACCTTATTCTGCACGCCATAAACATTGACCACCCTTTGCCACTAAATCTAAACGTTCTTCATGGGCAGCTTGCTCTTGTTCGGTTGCTCTTAATACCACAAGGGGTGCTCTGTCGGCACTAAGACGACGAATACCACCCGTTTGATGTGTTGAGCCTTCATCTTTATTTTGATTGAGGTTCAGCTTTACTTGTCCACCGGTCATTGCCAAGTAAACATCTGCTAGAATCTCGGAATCCAGTAATGCGCCGTGTAAAGTACGCTTTGAGTTATCAATATCATAGCGGCGACAAAGCGCATCAAGGTTATTCTTTTGACCTGGATGCAAGTCACGCGCCATTTTCAAGGTATCAAGTACACTACATACATCGGCAGTATTCGGAAAACCTTGATTTAACAATGCAAACTCGTTGTCCATGTGGCCGATATCGAACGCAGCGTTATGAATAACAAGCTCTGCGCCACGAATATACTCTAAAAACTCATGGGCAATTTGGTGGTACAAAGGTTTATCACGCAAAAATTCATTGGTGATACCGTGTACGTCTATCGCTTCTTCTTCTATTTCACGTTGTGGATTGATATACACATGAAAGTTGTTGCCAGTAAGACGGCGATTCACAAGTTCAACACAACCGATTTCAATGATGCGGTGGCCTTGCTTTGGGTCAATACCCGTGGTTTCTGTATCTAAAACTATTTGTCTATGTGCCATATCGTCTTAAGCCTGACTCTGGTATCTTTCTATATTCACTTTATTGTACACAATATCAAGGTAAAACAGTGCAGAAAACCGTAGAGATTTACACCGATGGATCATGTTTAGGAAATCCAGGGCCTGGAGGGTATGGCATCGTGATGCGATACAACGGCCACGAAAAGCAGTTGAGTCAAGGCTATACCCTAACAACCAATAATCGGATGGAAATGCTCGCAGCTATCGTTGCACTAGAAACCCTCACCCGCTCTTGTCACGTCATTCTTACTACCGATAGTCAATATGTGAAACAAGGCATTGAGTCATGGGTCGAAAATTGGAAAAAACGCGGCTGGAAAACTGCAGCTAAAAAACCAGTTAAGAATGTCGATTTATGGAAACGACTCGATGCAGCATGCCAGCAACACGAGGTAGAATGGCGCTGGGTAAAAGGTCATAGCGGCAACAAATATAATGAAATTGTTGACGATCTAGCCCGCGAAGCCGCTGGCAGCGATCAATTACTTGAAGACACAGGTTACGACGGTAATTAAAATTACCTTAAAAGAAACTTAGCGCAGGCCGTTTTATATTTTTGTTATATGTTATAATATTTGGCTATAAAGAAATATAAAGGACTCATTATGGCTCTGCGCATTCACTCTTTTTTTCATCAACAAAGCGCCACTCTCTGTTATTTAGTCAGTTGTGAAAGCACTAAAAATTGCATGCTGATTGATGCGCCAGCTGATTTTGATATGCCAAGTGGAGAGTTAAGTTTTACCACAGCCAATGAGATCATCAGCTTCATAAAAACTGAGCAGCTGACATTACAATGGCTACTTGAAACCCACGCCCATGCTGACCATATCACTGCAGCAAGTTATATAAAGCAGCAATTACAAGCCACACATCCTTGCAAGCTCGGCACTGGCGAAGGGATCACACAAGTACAAAAGCACTTTAGCCAACTTTACAATCTGGATATGCCGTGTAATGGCGAACCTTTTGATGCTTTATTTGCTAATAAAGCGCAATTTAAGTTAGGTAATTACATGGTTGATGTGATTGCCACGCCTGGCCACACTCCTGACAGTGTGTGCTATCACATTGATGGCAATGTATTTGTCGGTGACACTTTCTTTATGCCAGACAGTGGCACAGCACGCTGTGACTTTCCCGGCGGCAGCGCAGGCGAATTATATGATTCACTACAACAAATTTTAGCGTTTCCTGACGATACAGTGCTTTGGATGTGCCATGACTACCAACCTGATGGTCGACCTTTAGCAAACAAAACCACGGTTAAAGAACAGCGTGAGCAAAACATTCACTTAAAAGGAGATAAACAAGATTTTATTGCAACACGTGAAAACCGCGATGCAACCTTGGCAGTGCCAAAACTACTGCATCCTGCTATTCAATTAAATATTCGTGCAGGTCAGTATCCAAGTAAAACAGACACGCAACAGCATTATCTAGCTATCCCGCTCACAGTGCTGCTTTGATGTTTGTCTAAGCCCTGCTCCTTTCACTGGCGAAAATTGCGGCCTTGCATGCCATTTAGGTTTAATTGGTGTCAGCGGGGCCACACGCTTTCTAGCCACCAGCATATACACACTGCCCATTGGCTTTAAATATTGCTGGCCAAAGCTGCGCCACGCAGCAAAGCGCGATAAGCGGTTACCTCTTGCAAGCGATGAATGGATAAAACGCTCATCAGAGATTATTTCAAAGCCTAATAAATTCAACCAATCTTTTACTCGTGATGGCGTAAAAAACCGCCCTGTCCACGGTAGCTTTTGGCGGCTAAAAGGTAATAACTGCGCCAATCCACACAAACTAAACGGGTTAAAGCCTGTGATCACGATGTAACCACCGGGGATCAAAGTACGATGCGCTTCACGTAAGATATGGTGCGGATCAGAATGATATTCTAAACAGTGCGATAATATGCAGGCATCAACACTGTGCTCATAAAACGGTAACTCGTCTACATCAGCAATAACACCGGTAAATAAGCCCTGCTCTGCTACGCAAACTTGATGCTTAATAGGACTTTCACTGGTTGCCAGCTCACCACTTAAATTACCGAGTTTGAGCATGTGATAACCAAACATGCGCGGCAGCCATGGTGTTAGCTTACGTTCAATTTCAGCACGTAAATAGTCACCATGAGGGAACTGCTGCCAAGAGTATGGCTTAGGACCTTCTTGAAAACTAAGGGCTGGTTTCATTTTCTGAGCTCGTTATACTGTGTGTTAACTGTCACTTTATAGAGCAATTAAACATGGTGCAAGTTAAAGCAATTAAAGCCTTTTCTGATAACTACATTTGGTGCATCAGCAATGAAGCTGAACAAACAGCGTGGGTGGTCGACCCAGGACAGGCAGAGCCCGTTCTAAATTACCTAAGCGAAAATAACTTATCACTCGCAGGGATTTTAATTACCCATCATCACTATGATCACACCGATGGCGTTGCAGCCTTGGTAAAAGCATTTCGTGATATCCCGGTGTACGGACCAAGACACAGCCCTTTCAAAGGGATTAGCCATGGCGTTTGTGAAGCGGATAAGGTGACGGTGTACGATTACACTTTTACTGTGCTTGCGACACCAGGGCATACTCTCGATCATGTTTGTTACATTAATGACGAGTTAAGTTTTACTGGCGATACCTTATTTAGTGCAGGCTGCGGACGATTATTTGAAGGCAGTGCTGAACAAATGTGGCACTCTTTATGTAAATTAAGAGCTCTGCCTGATGAGTGTAAAATCTACTGCACTCATGAATACACGCAGGCCAACTTGGCCTTTGCAAAAGCTGTTGAACCAAATAACGAATACCTTCTCAACTACAGTGATAAAGTAGATGCACTGCGAGAAAGCGGCAAAATTAGTTTACCGACTCAATTAAGCGTTGAGAGGCAAATAAACCCCTTTATCCGTTGTCATTTTCCACACATAACTGATGAGCTTCCAAGCGAGCTGAAAGAAAATCTTGATCTAGCTGAACCTTGGCAACGCTTTGCGGGTCTCAGAGCCTGGAAAGATAATTTTTAAAAGTGTAATTCTACCGATTACATTTTTTCTATATTTAGATCAACACCTTGCAATAATGAGCTGACATATACTGGTCATAAAGTGGCAATATGTGCTTATAGCAGGTAATATTCGCCGAGTTTTTTTACCTGATTATATAGGTATATATGTATAAGTCTCCTTTAGTTATAACACTTGCGCTGGTACTAAGTGGTTGTCAGTTAACAGCTTCTAACTCAGATACCACAGCTAATAATGATGTTGAGCAACAGCTCAATGGCGCAAGCCCAAGTGACGTTAATGATGCACTAATGATTAACGCACAGTATCAACAGGTCGCAGATCTTGATGAGCCACCACCGGTATTTGATGATGTATGGGAGCGTATTCGTTACCAACTTTCGATTGATGTGCCACAAAACCGCCCAGTGGTTGCTGAGCGTAACTACTATGCGCGTCATCAGGCATATTTAGACCGAATCTCTAAGCGTGCAGAGCCTTACCTATACTTTATTGTAGAAGAAGTCGAGAAGCGTCAAATGCCAATTGAAATTGCGCTTTTACCGATTGTAGAAAGTGCGTTTGATCCATTTGGTTATTCACATCGCAGTGCCTCGGGCATCTGGCAATTCATGCCACAAACTGGTGAGCGTTTTGATTTAAAACAAAACTGGTGGTACGACGGTCGTCGTGACATTGTACAGTCGACCCGTGCAGCTCTTGATTATTTGTCATATCTTCACAAAACCTTAGAAGGCGATTGGTTAAATGCCATCGCAGCCTATAACTCAGGTGAAGGCCGTTTGCTACGAGCTATTAAAAAGAATCGTAAAAAGCATTTACCAACAGACTTTTGGTCTTTGGATTTACCAAAAGAAACCACATCGTATGTACCTAAACTGTTAGCACTGTCTGATCTAGTTAAACGCAGTGACGAGTTTGGTGTTAAGTGGCAACCAATTATTAATGCTCAAGTAGTTGAGGCGGTGAATGTAGGTAGCCAAATTGACTTAGCGCTTGCAGCTGATATGGCAGGTATTAGTTTAACTGAACTTTATCGTTTAAACCCAGGTTTTAATCGCTGGGCGACCGACCCTAATGGACCGCACTTTTTATTATTACCGTCTGATAAGGTTGAAGAGTTCTCTGCAAAACTAGCAAAAACAGAGCAAAAAGATCGTCTACGTTGGCAACAATACGTGGTTGCGCGCGGTGACAGTTTATCTGTGATTGCGAAGAAGTTTTCTACTAGTACGAATGCTATTAAAACACTGAATAAACTCTCATCGAATACCATTCGTGTTGGTCAGCAATTACTTGTACCACTGAGTGATGGTGAGATAAATAGTCAGCATTTACCAAAATCAGTGCGTATGGCTGCTAATAAAGCAACACGTAAAAAGCTAAGCCATAAAGTCGCCACTGGCGATACGCTGTGGGATATTAGCCGTGAGTACGATGTGACCATTGCAGAGCTTGCAACATGGAATAAACTTAAAAAAGATGCTGTATTACGTGTTGGTCAAAAGCTAACTGTATATAAAGAAGAAAAATCACAACTGGCTGCTACTCAAATCAAAGAGCGCACCATTACTTATAAAGTCCGTCGTGGTGATTCATTAGCGCGCATTGCTGCCAAGTTTAATGTGTCTGTAGAAGATATTATTAAATGGAACTCATTAGCTGGGCAAAAGTACATTCAACCTGGGCAAAAACTTAAGTTAAAAGTTGATGTAAGAAGCGCATAATTGCTTCATCTTGTTAATCAAAAAAAAGAGCGCCTAATGGCGCTCTTTGTCTCTCTCATTTAGTATTTATGCTTCAAAGCCCATAAGTGTAATAACTCATTGGCAATGGTCGCTGCGGCAATCGCCGTTAACTCACTTTGGTCATAAGATGGTGATACTTCAACCACATCCATACCGACCATATTAATGCCCTTCAATGCACGAAGTACCTTAAGTACTTTATCGCTAGTTAAGCCACCACACACTGGTGTGCCAGTACCCGGCGCGAATGCGGGATCAAGACAGTCAATATCAAAGGTGAGATACACAGGTAAGTCACCGACGCGCGCTTTAATTTGCTCTGCAATATCTTGCGCTGGCAAATCATTAGCAGCCATTGCATCAATCACTGCAAACTCATGCTTGCTCTGATCAAAGTCAGTACGAATACCGATTTGAATGCTGTGATCAACATCTATGAGACCTTCCATCGGTGCATGATAAAACATAGTACCGTGATCATAACGTGAACCATTGCTGTAAGTATCGGTGTGGGCATCAAAGTGAACTAATGCCATTTTACCGTGCTGTTTAGCATGAGCACGTAGTAGTGGCAAAGTCACAAAGTGATCGCCACCTAGGCCCAATAATGTTTTACCTTGACGAAGAATTTGCTCGGCCGCTAATTCTAACTGCGCGGTAAAATATTCTGGGTCGCCTACTGGGTAAGTAAAATCACCGGCATCAGCTAATTTTAAGCGCTCAAATAATGGGAACGTCCAAGGATACTTGGTTTCTTCCCATGCAAGGTGCACTGAAGCACGACGAATTGCATCAGGGCCTAAACGTGCACCTGGGCGACCTGAGGTCGCTAAGTCAAATGGTAAACCTAGCACCACCACATCGGCATCGATTGCAGTGATGTTTTGCACCATCGGCTGACGTAAAAACGTCATGCCGTTTGAGTACAACGAATGATCTGTGTGGTCAAACAATGTCGACATTGCTTATAACTCTTCTAAATAAGTGTAACCGTTTAAGCCAGTTTGCAGCTCATCTAATACGCTTTGCTGCTCAGTTTCTGGCAATTTAGCTGCCACCAGCTGGGCATAAGACTGCTGGAAGCTTTCTACATCTAAATGCACGTAACGCATCATGTCAGCAACGGTATCACCTTCGTTAATCTCGGTGATTTGCGCCTGACCTTGTTCATCCATTTTTATGATTGCACTGTGCGTGTCGCCAAATAAGTTGTGCATATCACCTAAAATTTCTTGATATGCACCTACTAAGAAAAAGCCCATTAAATAAGGTTTTTCTTCGCTAAATGCAGGTACTGGCAATGTGCTTTCAATACCTTGACCGTCTACATAGTGCTCCATAGCACCGTCTGAGTCACAGGTAATATCAAGTAACACAGCACGCTTTTGTGGTGCTTCTGTTAAACCACTTAAAGGCAGAACCGGAAACACTTGGTCAATACCCCATGCATCCGGTAATGACTGGAACAATGAAAAGTTCACAAAAAACTTATCTGCTAAACGCGCATTTAATTCATCAATAATCGGGCGATGAAAACGGTTTTTGTTATCCATGTGTTTGTTAAGCTCATAACAGACACGTAAGTTAACTTGCTCCGCCCATGCTCGCTCAGTTAAATCTAATAAACCAAGTGCAAACTGATTATGTGCCTCAGCTAAATCGCCTTGACTATCATGATAGATTTCGATTAATGCACGGTCATCATTGTCATCACTTAACTGCTGCCATGATGTCCACATATTTTTTAATAATAGTGGTGCATCAGCGGCTGGCGCTTGAATGTCTTCTGGTACATAGCTTTCGGTGCCAATAACATTTGAAATCAATACGGCATGGTGCGCTGTTAATGCACGACCTGACTCAGAAATAATGCGCGGCATTGGCTGCTCATATAACTTACAGGTGTCACCAATGGTATATACGATGTTATTAGCATATTCACTTAGGCTGTAGTTCATTGAGTTATGAGACTGGCTACGAGTGCCGTCGTAATCAACCGCTAAACCGCCGCCCACATCTAAGCAATCAATTTGTGCACCTAACTTGCGTAACTCGCAGTAAAAACGCGCAGCTTCGCTCACACCTAAACGCACATCACGGATGTTTGCCATTTGCGAACCTAGGTGAAAGTGTACAAGTTGGATCAAATCGAGTTGATCAGATGCTTTTAAGCGATTAACCACGCTCAATACTTGCGATGCTGATAAACCAAATTTTGATTTTTCGCCACCGCTTGCTTGCCATTTACCTTTACCTTGCGATGCTAAACGTACGCGAATACCAATACGTGGTTTTACATTTAACTCTTTTGCTTGGCTAAGCACCATATCAAGTTCAGATAGTTTCTCGAGTACAATGTAAACCTTATGGCCTAGCTTTTCGCCAATCAGTGCTAAACGAATGTATTCTTGGTCTTTGTAGCCATTACATACAATCACCGCACTGGTTTTTTCAGCCATTGCTAATACGGTTAATAGCTCAGGCTTACTGCCCGCCTCTAAGCCCAATTGTTTCTTTTCAATATCAGCTTGGCTTGCAACAATTTCTTCAACAACTTCGCGTTGTTGATTTACTTTAATTGGGTAAACAAGCAAATAATCTTTCGGGTAACCATAGTTCTCAATTGCTGTATTAAATGCCTGACACAAGCTATGTACTCGATGATGTAAAATTTGTGGAAAACGAACCAACGCAGGCAAGCTTAAGCCTTTGTCTTGTAATTGCTGTGCGATATCGATTAGTGCAATGGTTTGCTCTGGGGCATGGGCCTTTGGCGCAACATACACATCACCTTGATCATTAATACCAAAGAAACCTTGGCTCCAATGACGAACATTGTAACTCGTGCGAGCTTGTTCTAGTGATGTTGTTTCTTTCATCTATCTTTCTCTTTATTTTAGTAATGCCAAAATTGGCAAGCGGTAATTGCGCGCATTAAAAGAAAAATAGTGATTCAAGTCCAACAAGAATTTTTACTCGTAACGAGTGATTTTTGATGTGAAAAATTAATCGTTTATCGACTAATAATTTTAAAGTCTAAACAGACAGTTAAACAGTGGTGCTTAAGGGATAACTTTGTTTATTTCATCTGCTTTAGTAGAGCTTGAGCCAAGCTGCCGCCATGCCTCATACTGCTCATTATTTACCCAGGTAATCCCTATATATTCCTGCCAATGTTGAAAATCTTTCGAGCGATACCTTTCAAGCCCACAACCACCTGCTGCAAACGCTGTTCGACAAAGCTTTACTGTAAGGTATGTGCCATCATAGCTAAGTTGTGTTCGTTCTTCAGAACAGTAACTCATAAGGCGAGTAGGAAATGTAACAATGACTCTGGAGGTTATCTTGCCAGCATCATTAAAAACACCACTAAGAGACTGGCATGAGTTTAAGTAAAACTCGGCGTTATCAATAATAAGGTCGGGTTGTTTGTTTTGTAGCTGTTCAGGTATTGTGTGTTTTTTATCACACGCAATGAGCAGCAAAGCTATAAAAAGCCACATGACCTGCAAGGATTGTTTAGTAATAACGTTAACCTCACAAAAACAAAGCTTTAAATAGCTCTTACAATTACTGATTAAGTCCCAGTTCCATAAATAAACTTTGCGGGCTGTCAGTGTAGTTGCCAAATGGACCACAACGATGAAAGCCTAAATTTTCGTACAAACTAATTGATTCAGTTTGCTTAGGACCCGTTTCAAGACGAATTAGCGGGATTTGTTGTTCACCAGCATGATGCAATAAGATTTGCATAATTCGGCGAGACAAACCTTTACCTCGATAACTAGGTTTCACATATAGGCGACGGATTTCACCGTATGGTGGGTTGCCTTCTTGCATCACAATCGCTCCGCAGGCAACAATACCATCTTCATTTTTCAAACCTATGGCGTAAACATTAGGCTCAGCCAACTCTTCAACACTTAATGATTGAGCTGTAGCTACGGGGTATAAAGAGTTAATGAGTCGGTCTATATCAGCAAACACGTTTACTACTTCTGGATCATCTGGATTTAAATCGACTAACTGCATAAAACTCCCATTTTTATATGTCGTTTTTGTTAATGATGTTAATAATAGTATCGGATATTAGTGTGATCCTCTACTGTTGTTTTCATTATTCGTTTTTATAGGTACTATCAGACAGTCATGGTATCGCTTAGTTCATCCCGATGTAACTGAAAATACGTTCAAATGATAAAAAACAACGTTTAACGTGAGTAGCCTTGCGGGTTGCCTAGCAGGTTAGTTGTAACTAAAAATCAATGTTCCGTAAATTAAGTTTACATTAGAATTTTTCGCTAACTTAAGACATTAATACCAGTGAGGCGGTATTGCTTAATATCTAAACAATTCACTTCACAATGATTTGTTAACAAACTAACTCACCTTAACCTCTTAAATTAATCAGTATGCCTGCTTGCTACAATTTTGCTCAATAAACACTTTGTTACGGAAAAAGACTGTTCAAACATATTGAAAACCCTATACTGCAAACAAGAAGAAATAAGATGAGGTTATCTCGTGCAGTTTACTCAAGGTATGGAATACTTCTTTTCTGGCTTTAAACTAATTAGCCAAAAGGGGTTAAAACGTTTTGTACTTATTCCTTTATTAATCAATATCCTGCTTTTTGGTAGTTCGCTGTTCTTTTTGTACGGCTGGCTAACTGATGGCTTTGCTTACATGAACTCATTGCTACCAGAATGGCTGAGCTGGCTTGAATGGTTAATGTGGCCGATTGCTGTGCTTGTCATTTTATTTAGTTACAGCATGCTCTTTACCGTTATTACGAACTTTATTGCAGCCCCATTCAACGGCTTGCTCAGTGAAAAAGTCGAACTTTACCTGACAGGTCAAAAAGTCAACGATGATGGTCTGCTTGATACAATGAAAGATGTGCCACGCATGCTAGGCCGAGAATGGACAAAACTTTGCTATTACCTGCCGCGCGCTATAGGCTTTTTTATTCTACTATGGATTTTACCTGTGATTGGGCAAGTTTTATGGGTGCTATTCACCTGTTGGATGTATGCTATCCAATACGAAGATTATGCCTTTGATAACCATAAAATTAGTTTTAATGCCATGAAAGATGACTTAAAACAAAAGCAAACCTTATCATATGGCTTTGGTTTAGCAGTGATGCTCTTAACAGCAATCCCCATTGTAAACCTTATTGTTATGCCGGTTGCTGTATGTGGTGGAACCCGGTTATGGGTTGAAAATTACCGCAGTAAATACCGCTCATAACTTTAACCACGTTAAGCTGATTTCAAATAAAAAAGGCCAATCGAATTGCGATTGGCCTTTTTTAATTTCAAATTGATGTTAACTGTAGAGGCTTTGTGGCACCTTAGTTACATTTAAATGAACGGTCACTTCTTCACGATCATGATATAAATGTTTTGCTTGTAACTCGTAACTTACACCGTACTTTTCAAGCTCTTCTTTAATCATTTTTAAGCATTCATAGACACTGTCAAAACGCTTCTTCATCGGCAGCTTTAAGTTGAAAATCAGCTCGCGGGCATAAGCATTTACTGCCCAGTCAATCATAAGATTCGTTACTTTAGCTGGCTTTTCTACCATGTCGCACACTAACCAGTCGATATTGCGCTTTTCAGGGCGATATTTAAAACCATCGACTCTAAAGTGTTTAACCTGCCCTGTTTCCATTAAATCATCATTCATTGGACCATTATCGATAGCGCTAACAAACATTCCACGGCGTACTAGCTGATAAGTCCAACCTCCTGGGCACGCACCTAGGTCAACACCACGCATGCCTGGTTGCATGCGCTCTTCAGCTTCATGAGGTGGAATGAATACATTAAATGCTTCATCTAATTTAAGTGTAGAGCGGCTCGGTGCATCACTTGGCATGCGTAATCGCGGAATACCCATAAAAAATGGCGAATTATTAAATGTATACGAATACCCCACATAAGCGCTGTTATTAGCTAAAAATAACACATGCATGACTGGTTTTTTCTGGGCAAGTTCACGTGTAACCTTTGCACGTTTTTCAAGCGACTTTTTAAGTGGTGTAGAAATCTTTTTGCAGAACTTAGAAAGCTCTTTACCTTCGTTGGTGTCGGGTGTTTCTACACGTAAGTCACCACACTCAGGAAAGTCAACGGTTGCATCAGCAATGGCACTAACGCGGTCTTCAAGTGGCATATTATCCACTAACGTGCCCGTAAACCACTGGCGGGCAAATACCATATTTTTAAAATCTACTTTTTTTATGATCTCATCGCCGTGGCTTGCATCAAAACATTCGTACACAACAATCCCTGTATTTGGTTTTGTTTTTACGTACCCCGCAAAACCTTGCTCGGCAGCCTGAAAAGTAATTTCAGCAGCGGCATCATTTTCAAAACCACTTCGGCAATAAATAACTACACTCGACATAGATACCCCTTAAAACTTATATCGTGCGGCTTGAACTAACAAAATAGCCCAACCAATAATAAAACAAACGCCGCCAATTGGGGTGATAGGCCCAAGCCATTTCATGCCCGTTAATGCGAGTAAATACAAACTACCGCTAAATAACACAGTACCTGCAATAAAAAAACCACCAGCCCAAGTCAGGTTCATTCCCCACTTAATTAAGATAGCAATCGCTATAAGCGCAAGACCATGCACCATTTGATATTCAGCAGCGGTTTTAAAAATACCAATTGCGTATTCTGATACGCGACTTTTTAAACCATGAGCAGCAAATGCGCCTAGTATTACAGAGAACATACAAAATATACTGCCTGTCATTAAATACAGTTTTATCATTTTTTCTCTCCAATTAAATTAGCCATAAACTGCACAGCGTAATCCGCAGCCTGCTGTATGTTTTCTTGTTCTGTAATACCACTTTTTTTACGAGGTTTTAGTGAATGGTCACCATCTCTTAGCCATTTGATTTCTGGCGGGTTAACCATTTCAAGCTCAGCAAGCTCTTGTTGATTACCAAACGTATCGCGTTCACCTTGTAGGACTAAAAATGGGCATGGCATATCAACAAAATGTTCTATGCGAAGTTTTTCAGGTTTACCCGGTGGGTGAAAAGGATAACCAAAAGCCACAACACCAGCAATATTAGCCAAACCCTGCTCAGTACAAAGCATAGAAGCCATACGCCCGCCCATCGATTTGCCGCCAATAAATAGCGGCAACTCTGGCTGATGCTCAGCTAAAACTTCGGCAAAATATGCAAGCAGCTTAGGTGCGCGATCAGGAGGTCTGCGCTTACCTGTCTCTTTAGCAATTTGCATATACTGAAAATCAAACAACGCCACATCAATATTTTGCTGACTAATCAATTTAGCCATTGTTTGCATAAATTCGGAGTCGCTACCTGCCCCTGCGCCGTGGGCAAATATAAATTGTGCACGCGCCTTACCCGCTGCACTTTTAAACCACTGTAACATGTTAATACTCTTGTTCTTGCTCTACTAAGCTCAGCATCCAGTCTTTGAAGGAAACAATTTTACCAAGCTCTGTTTGTGATTCGCGGATCACTAAATAGTAAGCATTTTTACTTTCTAATGAGTGATTAAATGGAATGACGAGTCGACCCGCATCAATATCGGGCTTTGCTAATACGCTATTACCAATAGCGACACCCTGCCCATGTACCGCAGCTTGCAGCACCATAGACGAGTGACTAAAAATTGGCCCTTGGTTAACTTGCACATTTCGTACGCCAGCTGTTTTCATCCAGGTTTTCCAGTTTTTACGGGTCGTATCATGCAATAAGGTATGATTCGCCAAATCACTCGGTTGATTAAGCGGTTTTGGGCCTGTTAACAATAATGGGCTACATAACGGCACTAAGTATTCAGTGTGCAGTTTATAAGTTTGCACCCCACTCCAGTGGCCACGACCATAGTAAATAGCAATATCGACATCGTCAGAAAGTGAATTTTCGTCCTGATCTTGCGCTTTAATTCGCACGTCGATTTCTGGGTGTAATTCATTAAATAAACTAAGTCTGGGTACTAACCATTGAATCGCAAAACTTGGCGTTAAACTTACTGTCAGAGAACCTTTCGCACCTCGTGCTAGCAATTTCTCTGTGGCATCAATCAACTGGGTAAAAATCTCTTTAATATCCAGAAAGTAACCTTGCCCTTCTTCGGTTAACAGCAACGAGCGATTTTTACGTAAAAACAGTTTTAAGCCTAGATGCTCTTCTAAGGTTTTAATCTGGTGACTCACCGCAGCTTGCGTGACATACAACTCCTCAGCCGCTTTGGTAAAGCTCAGATGACGAGCAGCAGCTTCGAAGGCTTTAAGCGCATTTAAGGGAGGTAAACGACGAGACATAAACACCAAGCTTTGAATTAGTTTTTCTTATGCATCGATTATAGCGACACAAATAAAAAAAGGCGACCTTGGTCGCCTTTTTCGTACTTAAATACTTATATCATTATAAATCGCTTGCGCTGGTATCGAGTGGTGCAAAGCTCTTAACTAAGTCATCAACCGCTTTCATTTGCGATAAATAACCTTCAAGCTTACTTAGTGCTAAAGCACATGGGCCGTCACATTTTGCTTCACTCGGATTAGGATGCGCTTCAATAAATAAACCTGCAATACCTAATGCCATGCCACTGCGAGCAAGTTCTGCAGCTTGTGCACGGCGACCATCTGCAGAGTCAGCTCGGCCTCCAGGGCGCTGTAGTGCGTGCGTTGCATCAAAAATTACTGGCGCCATAGGCTTCATGTCATCCATACCAAGCATATCAACCACAAGGTTGTTATAACCAAAGCTAGTACCACGCTCACACAGTGCAACATTGTTGTTGCCCGCTTCATTAAACTTTTTAATGATATGACGCATTTCGTGCGGTGCTAAAAACTGTGGTTTTTTCACGTTGATGATGGCACCTGTTTTTGCCATCGCTACAACTAAGTCAGTTTGTCGAGCTAGGAATGCAGGTAACTGAATTACATCAACAACTTCAGCAACTGGTGCTGCTTGATGTGGCTCATGTACGTCGGTGATAAGCGGCACGTTAAAAGTAGATTTAATTTCTTCAAAGATTTTTAAACCTTCTTCCATACCCGGACCACGGTATGAGTTAATTGAAGAGCGATTAGCTTTATCAAAAGACGCTTTAAACACGTATGGAATGTTTAGCTTTGACGTTACTTCTACGTAATGTTCAGCAATACGCATTGCTAAATCACGTGATTCAAGTACGTTCATACCACCAAACAAAACAAATGGTTTGTCGTTGGCTAATTCAATCTCGTTAATTTTAATTAACTGGTTGTTCATTTCTATTCCTTAGGGTGCAACAGCTTGTAGCATTAATCCACAAATATAAGCCATGTAAGTACCTACACCATAGCCCAAAACAGCAAGTAATACACCTACTGGCGCAAGTGACGGATGGAATGCTGATGCAACAACGGGTGCTGATGCTGCGCCACCTACATTTGCTTGAGAGCCTACTGCCATATAAAACAGTGGTGCTTTAATTAGTTTCGCGACAATAAGCATTAAGCTTGCATGGGTAATCATCCAAATCACACCCAGTACAAAATACATTGGTGAGTCAAAAATCGCGGTAATATTCATGTGTAAGCCAATTGAAGCAACAAGGATATATAAAAAGCTTGATGCTACTTTTGAAGCGCCAAAAGCTTCAATATGACGAACTTTAGTAAACGATAAACTAATACCAATTGTGGTTGAGATAACGATTAACCAAAAGAATTTACTGTTTAAACTATACTCTTGCGCCCAAGGGAAGTTAGCGCCAAAAAACGGACCTAAAAAATCGGCACAAAAGTGCGCAAGGCCAGTAATACCAAAGGCAATAGCAATGATCGTCATGTAATCATTTAAGGTTGGCATACGTGCATGCTCTGCGTGATATTTCTCTACACGCTCTTTAAGCTCTTCAATCGCACGGGTATCTGCGCCCGTTTTTGCATCAATCGCTTTATGATTTGCAGCCATTAATAGCAATACGGCCATCCATAAGTTTGCCACAATCACATCAACGGTAACCATTGCAGAGAAGATGTCGCCGCCTACTTCAAACATTTCTTTCATTGAAGCTTGGTTTGCACCACCGCCAATCCAACTACCAGCAATGGTTGTCATACCGCGCCAAACCGCATCAGGGCCATGACCGCCAACGGCCTCTGGGTAAACTGCACTCATCACTAAAATAGCAAGCGGTCCGCCAATAACAATACCCATAGTACCCGTTAAGAACATAATTAGTGCTTTTGGACCAAGATTAAGAATTGCCTTCAAATCAATACTAATAGTAAGCAATATCAAGCAAGCTGGCAGTAAATAACGTGATGCCACAAAATAAACATTTGAAGAGTGGCCATCAACAATACCAAAGGTGTTGAGTAACGAAGGTAAAAAATAACAAAGTAGTAATGCGGGTACATACTTATAAAATTTTTGGCAGGCAGCATTATTACTGTGAGAGGTTTTAAAAATAAACCCCAAAATAACGGCAAGCAAACCAAGTACGACTGCGTCATTGGTAATTAGCGCACTGTGGGCGTCAGTCATAAATGTTCCTTTAAATTAGTGGTGTGTATTATTATTGTCTTCTATTTCAGCAATTTGGTGCTGAATTATTTCAATAGCAGGATCATCTGGGCATTCATTCACAAAATACTGAAGATCATCTCTTGCCATTTTTGGGCAATCTAACTGATTAAGAAGATAACCCCGATCACGACGCTCATAAGGGTCATCCCCTAATAATTCCATGAGCATCTCTACACAATGAAGTGCATGACCAAATTTACTTTCGCTGATAAACGACCATTTTTGTTGAGCTAGGTAAAGCTTATATAGCTCTTCATCAAATACTAGCTCCAGCGGCTCTTGTTCATCACCATTTTCTTCGCACGCGTTTTCTGGGGTAATATACCAACTTTGTTGGCCTGTACTAGGCTCAATTAAGTAGCCCTCTTCATCACTTATACCTACATGTACATGCACTTCTCCTTGACTCAAGGTAACACTCGCGTCAAGTTCAGCATGCTGTATTAAGTGGCAAAGTAAAATAGCCAACGTTGTTTGTGTGCCACTACGCATAGTAATCGTATAGCGAAAACTATTTAATGTATATTCAGGGACTTTTAAACTAGAAACACTAAATAACCAGTGTTGATAAAACGTATCGAGTAATTTATCAAGACGTTCGTGCGGCTCTTTTATTTCAGAACAAAAAGTAGCTACCGTGTCTTCAAGTTGATTTAGTGTCTCGTAGCAAGCCGATAAATCTACTTGCGGATCCCACTTTAATTCAGCATCAATACAACGATAAAGCACTTTAGATGAATATGCATCGAAGGCTTCATCTTGATAGGATTCATTTTGATCTTCAAACCAAGGAATGGTCATTTATACTGCAACATCTATTTCAAAAAAGAGCAGCTAGTTTACCTACTTTTGACCTAAGTTACCAATACTGAGCGATGAGATACAAAAAAGCGGTACGATGGCGACGCCATCAAAATACCGCTTAGAGATTCTTACAGAAGAAGTGCTGTTTTAGCAGAAGCTAAATAGCCAATTGCTAATAAGATGACTGTGGTGATTGCAAGTAAAGCGACTTTCATACCCTGTGCGCTTTGTTTTGCTGCCACAACGCCAAGTACAATGTAAAGGATCACTAGAATGATCTTTTCTAATAACCACGATTGCTCTAGAGGGTTAAAGCCCGCCATAACAATTAATGCAACGGCTGATACAAGTAATAAAGTGTCGATACTATGACTACCAATAAACACCACTTTATTTTTTGCTAAAGCGCCCGTCTTTAAACGTGAAAAAGAGCGAACATAAAATAATACTATACTCAACACGGCAAATAACATGTGAGTATGCTTTACTGCTAAATAATCCATACGACCCTAAACTTGTTTTAATTAATCTGGATAACGTACAAGTACGTCTTCTAATTCTTGAACGCGTTCATTAAACACATCGATCAACTTGGGATCAAATTGTTTACCCTTTTGTGCGTTTATTTCTTTTATAACATCATCAAGCGACCAAGGCTCTTTATAGCAGCGCTTATGACGAAGTGCATCATACACATCAGCAAGCGCAACAATTCGGCCAGCTATAGGAATATCTTGCCCTTTTAAACCTTTTGGATACCCTGCACCATCCCAGCGCTCGTGATGCGATAAAGCAATAGTAGCTCCAACGTTAACAATTTCTCGTTTAGAGTCTTTCAAAATACTATGGCCTTTTTCAGCATGCTGCTTCATCACAGACCATTCATCATCTGTCAGTGGTCCAGGTTTGTTTAATATAGAATCTGGGATACCTACTTTACCAACATCATGAAGTGGCGCAGCAAGGCGAATTAACTCTGCTTCTCGTTTGTCTAAGCCATAGCCTATCGCCAGCTCATAACAAATATGCGATACACGTTTTACGTGGTTGCCTGTTTCTGTTGAGCGTTGTTCGAGTGCTTCGCTTAGCCTAAACACTAGCTCTTGTTGTGTTGCTTCTATTTCTGATTGTAGTTGCACATTTTCGTAGGCTAACTGTACATTTTGCGAAAAAATTTCGATTAGATGGCGCTGTGTGTCGGTAAGGTGTTTTGGAATACCTGATATAAATAACATTGAGTTATGATTGAACTCACTGCAACAATAGGCAAACAAGTAGTTTTCTCGATAAACAATGGTTTTTTCTTTTAAAGCTTGTTGGCAGGCTTGCAGTTGCTCATCATTAAGCACATCTTCAATCGCCTTACCCTCACTGCGTTCAAACTCACCACTGCCCGAAAACACCACTAGCTTCTTTTGGTTATCCTGCGGGTTACTAGCCACTAAACTTGTTGAATACATTGCTTGGTCAACCGTACCGAGCAAAGAAGTAAGCTGCTGCATTACACCTTCGATGAAGCTCTCAAGTGAGTGAGTAGAAAAAATATCGCGTGATGCTTTAATGATTTTTTCAAGACCCAAGCGTGACTGCTCAATCGATAAAATGTCTCGATACGACCGTAAACTCGACATCACTACCGTAAACAGCTTTTGTGCTGTTAATTCTGTTTTCGACTTATAATCGTTGATATCAAAATTGACTATTACTTGTCGCTCTGGGGCTTGGCCCGGTTGACCTGTTCTTAGGATGATTCGGATATGATTGTTTTTAGCAGTTTCACGGATAAATTTAGCAACCTTTAAGCCGGCATCATCCGTTTCCATAACAACATCAAGTAACACAATTGCCGCATCAGGATGCTCTTGTATAACTTGCTTTGCCTCTTCCCCAGAATAAGCACTTATAAATTCAAGACGCTTGTCTTGAAATTCGAAGTCACTCAACGCAAGCTTTGTTACGGCGTGTACTTCTGGCTCATCATCAACCACGATGACTTTCCAACTACCTTGGAGCACTTCATTTACTTCATCAAGTGCTTCATCCGAAAACAAAAAATCATCCATTATAAGGGATCCTCAAAGGCTATGTACGCACAAGCCTTTTTGTTATTATTTAGGCCATTGTGCAAGTGTTACACGGTCATTACCGCCAAGATCTTTAATTGTAAGTATATGGCTATACGACATTTGTGCAAAAAAATCTTG
Source organism: Pseudoalteromonas sp. Ps84H-4 (assembly GCF_024124645.1). Taxonomy (NCBI): domain Bacteria; kingdom Pseudomonadati; phylum Pseudomonadota; class Gammaproteobacteria; order Alteromonadales; family Pseudoalteromonadaceae; genus Pseudoalteromonas; species Pseudoalteromonas sp. Ps84H-4. The sequence continues at coordinate 139,146 of NZ_JAMXSK010000012.1, forward strand.
AACTTTTGCCCGTTGCTGGTAGCCATGTTCAATTAAAAGATAGCCATTTGTTGCTAAATAGTCACGCGCCATAGTAATTATTTGTTTGATGTCAGCCATCCCGTCATCATCTGCGACTAATGCAGATAAAGGTTCAAAACGCACATCTCCACGGCTCAAATGGTCATCATCATGTTCAATATACGGCGGATTGCTGACAATTAGGTCAAACTTTTCTTTTTTAACTGCACTAAACCAATTACTCAATGCAAAATGAGCATTGTGAATGTTTAGTCGTTGTTTATTTTCTTCAGCTAGTGCGACTGCATCAGCAACCCTATCGACTCCAGTAACCTGCCAAGTTGGCATTTCGCTGGCTAGCGCAAGGGCAATAGCCCCTGTCCCTGTGCCTAAATCAAGCACCTTAGCACCTGCTGGTAATTCTAAACCTAAAGCATATTCAACTAAGGTTTCGGTATCAGGTCTTGGGATCAAGGTTGTTGGATTGACCTTTAAAGGAAGGCTCCAGAATTCACGAAAGCCAACAATATGAGCAACTGGCTCGCCGTTTAAGCGGCGCTGGCATGCTTGTTCAAAAGCAAGTTGTTGCTGTTCGGTAAGTTGTTTTTCTGGCCAAGTGAATAAATAACTGCGGGGTTTATCAAGAATGGATAATAACAATACTTGCGCGTCAAGCTTGGCGCTGTCACTGCTAGGCGTTAATAACGCCGTCGCAGTAACAAGTGCTTGTTCTATGCTTTGCGGCACGATTATTCATCGCCCATCGCAGCAAGTAAGTCAGCTTGGTGTTCTTGCATTAGTGGCTCAATGACACAGCCTAAATCACCTGCAACCACTTCATTTAAACGATAAAGTGTTAAGTTAATGCGGTGATCTGTAATACGACCTTGTGGGTAGTTGTAAGTACGGATACGCTCAGAGCGGTCACCACTGCCCACTAAGTTACGACGTTCTGACGCCTCAGCCGCTTGACGCTTTTCATCTTCAGCTTGTTGTAAACGTGCACCAAGTACAGACATCGCTTTAGCACGGTTTTTATGCTGTGAACGTTCATCCTGACACTCTACAACCACACCTGTAGGAATGTGAGTAATACGAATTGCTGAATCTGTTTTATTTACGTGCTGACCACCAGCACCCGATGCACGGAACGTATCGACTTTAATATCTGCAGGGTTAATCTCAATTGCTTCTGCTTCAGGAATTTCAGCCATCACTGCCACGGTACAAGCAGATGTATGAACACGACCTTGCGATTCAGTCTCTGGTACACGTTGAACACGGTGAGCACCCGATTCAAACTTCAGCTGACCATACACGCCTTCACCAGAGATGTGCGCGATGACTTCTTTATAACCGCCATGTTCACCTTCGTTAGTACTTACTACTTCAACTTTCCACTTTTTAGTTTCTGCGTAGCGGCTGTACATACGGAATAAATCACCGGCGAAAATAGCAGCTTCATCACCACCGGTACCAGCACGAACCTCTAAATAGACATTATTATTGTCTTTCGGGTCTTTTGGTAACATCAGAATTTGGATTTCGTCTTCTAATTCGGTAATTTGTGCTTTTGCTTCTTTATATTCTTCTTGCGCCATTTCACGCATGTCAGGATCAGAGTCTTTTAGCATCTCTTCAGCCGTAGCAACATCATCTTGCGCTTGTTGATAGGCTAAAAACGCTTTTACGATTTCTTCTAATTCTGAATATTCTTTAGATAAGGCACGAAAGCGATTTTGGTCGCTGATCACAGAGGGGTCGCTTAGCAGCGCTTGCACTTCCTCATAACGCTCAACTAAGGTTTCTAATTTTCTATAAACAGACTCTTTCATTTAACGACTATTCCTGATCAATACCTAACATTTTCTTTAATTGGCTTAACTCGGCTGCTTCACCTTTTTTAGCAGCATCTTGAATGGCACGGGTAGGTGCGTGCATCAAGCGGTTGGTCAGTTTATTTGCCAACTCGAGTATAACTTTTTCTGCCTCTTTGCCTGCTTGCAGCTGACTGAGGGCTTTTTCGACAAGTTCTGACTTTATATCTTGTACATCGTTGCGATAATGGCGAATCAAATCCACCGAATCGAGTGAACGCAACCACATAGCAAATTCATCGGTACGAGAGCGAATAATGGTTTGCGCTTGTTCGGCGGCCTGCTCTCGAGCGGCGATATTCTCGCTTACTATGGCTTGTAAGTCATCAACTGAATACAAATAGGCGGCATCTAATTCGCCTACTTGACTCTCGATATCGCGTGGCACTGCAATATCTATAAATAACATTGGTTTATGGCGACGCTTTTTTAGCGCTTGCTCTACCACCCCTTTACCAATAATAGGTAAGGTACTAGCCGTTGAACTAATTACGATGTCCGCATCATGAAGGCGCTCAGGTAGCTGGGCAAGTGCAATCACATCTGCGTTGACATCGCTGGCAAGGGTCTTAGCACGTTCAATAGTTCTGTTGGCAACAGTAATTTTTTGCGGATTATTTTGGTACAAATGTTTAGCAACCAACTCTATTGTTTCACCAGCACCAATAAGCAGTACATTGGTTTTATCTAACTTGCCATATATGTGCTTTGCTAAATTAACCGCTGCGTAGGCAACCGAAACAGCGCTGGCACCGATATCGGTTTCAGTACGAACCTGCTTTGCTACCGAAAAGGTTTTTTGAAACAAGCGATCGAATGTCACACCGATTGCATCGTGAGTCTTTGCATTGTGATAGGCTTGTTTTATTTGCCCTAAAATTTGTGGCTCACCAAGCACCAGCGAATCTAAACCACAAGATACTCGCATTAAATGATTAATGGCTTCGGTACCTTCGTGATAATAGATGTTGTTGCTCAGTTCTTGTTCATCCAAACCGTGGAAACTGGCTAACCAGTGCAACAAGGTTTGGGAATTACGCTCGGCAAGGCTACAATAGATTTCAGTTCGGTTGCAGGTCGAAACAATGACCGCTTCATTGAAATGCGCATGGCCACTTAATTGTTGTAACGCCTCAGACATTTGCTCAGGCGAAAACGCAACTTTTTCGCGTAATTCTACGGATGCGGTTTTGTGATTTATACCAAGTGCTACGATGGTCATATGTACCAAATATTGCTAAGCCCAGCTGTAAAGGCATTAATTTTACCAAAAATCAGCGGAATATGGAAAGTAAGGAACGACATTTGATTAAACAATATTTGATTTTATTCATATTTTTTTTATTTATCAGCGGTTGTGCGCAAAAAATTTCAACGGTTGATTACATTTACCCTGATTGGAAAACCCGCCTAGACCAACAGACTCAGTGGCAAGTACAAGGTAAAATGGCGTTTATCAGCACCGAGCAACGCCAATCAGCCAATTTAAATTGGCAACATGATGAACGCAACAGTGACATGGTTCTAACTAGCTTTATTGGCACACGCATTCTGTCGTTACAGCAAAACCCTCAAGGTGCTGTTTTAGAGTATGATGGCGACACCTACACAGATCAGGATGCATCTAGACTACTTTACCGGTTAACAGGCTTTTCAATTCCATTAGATAATGCCGCAAAATGGCTAAAAGGTACTGCACAGAATGAGCAAGCATCATTCGATGAACAAGGTCGTTTAAAAACACTGCTTTGGCAAGCAGAGAATGGCCAACAATGGCAGATTACCTATGCAAATTACCGCAAGCAAGATGGTTATTGGTTGCCAGAAAAACTGACTTTAAAAAATCAACATATTCGTATTAAAATTCAACTTAATGATTGGCAGTTACATTAATCATGACACACATTTTAAAGCCCCCTTTCACATTAATCGCACCCGCTAAACTAAACCTATTTTTGCATATTAATGGTCGTCGCGATGATGGCTACCATGAGCTTGAAACCTTATTTACCTTTTTAGAATTTGGTGATGACTTAACATTTACAGTGACCCATGAACCCGATATCAATGTCATTGGCGATACAAACGGCATTACTTTAACAGACAACCTTATATATAAGGCAGCTCGTTTATTACAGCAGCATTGTGGTTGCCAACAAGGTGCGACTATCGAGCTATTAAAACGTTTACCGATGGGCGGTGGTGTTGGTGGCGGTTCATCCGATGCGGCTACGACCCTACTTGCTCTCAATAAGTTGTGGGAGTGCGATTTATCGCTCGAAGAATTAGCTAAACTTGGGGTGACGCTTGGAGCCGATGTACCAGTGTTTATAAATGGCCACACAGCAATTGCTCATGGTATTGGCGAGCAGCTAGAAAATGTAGAATTACCGCAAAGTTGGTTTTGTGTAATACATCCTGGGGAGCATGTCAGCACCGCGAAAATTTTTACCCATCCTGATTTAAAACGTGACACACCCAAGTTAAAAGTAGACTGGCAAACGGAAAATTTAGGCAATGATTGTGAGCCTTTGGTTAAAAAGCTCTGCCCCGAGGTTGAAAAAGTCCTGCAGTGGTTGCTAAAATACGCCCCGTCAAAGATGACTGGTACGGGCGCTTGTTGCTTTGCTGAGTTTTCAACCCAGGCACAAGCACAACAAGTTTTAGCTCAGTTACCAGATAAATGGACAGGTTTTGTTGCAAGTAGTGCTACACTTTCACCTGCTCATAAAGCATTAAATGCTCACTTTGCTATGAAGTAACGTACAAGTAAATGTTAACCTGCTTTGGTGTCTACCATAGCCTGTTAGTCCCAAAATTCAGTGCCTGAGGAACCCTACCGTGCCTGACATGAAGCTCTTCGCTGGTAACGCAACACCTGAGCTAGCTCAAAAAGTTGCAAAACGTTTGTATATTGAATTAGGCGATGCTGTTGTTGGCCGTTTTAGTGACGGTGAGATCAGTGTTCAAATTAATGAAAATGTTCGTGGTTCTGACGTTTTCATCATTCAATCAACCTGTAACCCTACTAACGATAACTTAATGGAGCTTATCGTTATGGTTGATGCCCTTCGTCGTGCATCTGCTGGTCGTATCACAGCAGTTATTCCATACTTTGGTTATTCACGTCAAGACCGCCGTGTGCGCTCTGCTCGTGTGCCAATTACTGCTAAAGTTGTTGCAGACTTCCTTTCTAGTGTTGGTGTTGACCGCGTATTGACGGTTGATTTACACGCTGAACAAATTCAAGGTTTCTTCGACGTACCAGTTGATAACGTATTCGGTAGCCCAGTGCTATTAGAAGATATGAAAGAACGCGACTTCGATGACGTTGTTGTTGTTTCTCCAGATATCGGTGGTGTTGTTCGTGCTCGTGCTATTGCGAAGCTATTAAATGACACTGACCTAGCTATTATCGACAAGCGCCGCCCACAAGCAAACGTTTCACAAGTAATGCACATTATTGGTGACGTTGAAGGCCGCGACTGTATCATCGTTGATGACATGATCGATACCGGTGGTACATTATGTAAAGCCGCTGCTGCTCTTAAAGAGCATGGTGCTAAACGTGTATTTGCGTATGCAACTCACCCTGTGCTTTCAGGTAATGCCGCTGAAAACATCCGTAACTCAGTAATTGACGAAGTGATTGTAACTGACTCAATTACCTTATCTGATGAGCTTAAAGCAATTGATAAAATCAAAGTGCTTACGCTTGCAGATATGCTTGCTGAAACAATTCGTCGTATCAGCAATGAAGAATCTATCTCAGCGATGTTTGAACACTAATCAACAACGCGAAGATATTCAAAAAGCACCGTCTAGGTGCTTTTTTTGTAGTCGTTATTTATTTTCCCCGAAAGGGGTGGTATGATAGCGCGCCTTTTGGCTGGGGACCTTGGTCGCAAAGGCCCTAAGACTATTAATTATTGGAGACATTATGTCAACTTATACATACAATGCAGAATTACGTACAGAAACAGGTACTGGTGCGAGCCGCCGCCTACGCCGTGAAGATAAAGTTCCTGCAATCCTTTACGGTGCTGACAAAGAAGCTGCATCTATCGTTCTTGCACACAAAGATATGATCAAAGCGCAAGAAGACGAAGGTTTCTACACGCACATCCTTACTTTAAACATCGGTGGCGAGTCAGTTGAAGCTATCCTTAAAGATATTCAACGTCACCCATTCAAGCCTAAGATCACTCACTTAGACTTCCAACGTGTAGATGCTTCTCACAAACTTCACACTAAAGTGCCAGTACACTTCATCGGTGAAGAGAAAGTAACTAAAGCAGGTAACACTGTTGTTCACCAATTAACTGAAATCGAAATCACGTGTCTTCCTAAGTCACTTCCTGAGTTCGTTGAAGTTGACGTTGCAGGCTTAGTAGCTGGTGATTCAATCCACCTTTCTGACCTTAAACTACCAGCAGGTGTTACATCTGTTGAGCTAGCTAAAGGCGCAGACCACGATCAGTCAATTGTTACTGTTAAAGCTAACAAAGCTGCTCCTGCTGAAGACGAAGCTTCAGAAGACGCTGCAGAATAATTTTTAAGGTGTCAACACCTTGAATTCTATTCAAATGCTTGTGGGCCTGGCTAATCCAGGCCCCGAATACGCAAACACACGCCATAATGCAGGTGCCTGGTTCATCGAAGAACTTGCTGCACGTTATAACTGCACACTCAAACACGATCCTAAATATCATGGCCTAACAGGCAAAGTGATCATTCAAGGCCAAGAATTTAAATTACTGATCCCTACTACTTATATGAATTTAAGCGGTAAGGCGGTGAGTAGTCTCGCTAATTTCTTTAAAATTCCTGTCGAAAATATCCTCGTCGCACATGACGAAATGGATCTCGAACCCGGGATTGCTAAACTAAAAAAAGGTGGCGGTCATGGCGGCCACAATGGTTTAAAAGACATTATCGCGAAAATGGCAAACCAAAAAGATTTCATGCGCCTTCGTATTGGCATTGGTCATCCTGGTCACCGTGAAATGGTTACGGGCTGGGTACTGGGTAAAGCCGCGAAAGAAGACCAAGAAAAAATGGATGCCGCAGTTGACGAAGCAGTTCGTTGTATGGAAATTCTTGCAAAAGATGGTGTGTTAAAAGCACAAAACAGACTACATTCATTTAAACCTTAAATCGTTTATTTGAAATTACACAAGGTATCTTACTATGGGTTTTAAATGTGGCATCGTTGGTTTGCCAAATGTTGGTAAATCAACACTATTTAATGCACTAACTAAAGCGGGTATTGAAGCCGCTAACTTCCCTTTCTGTACCATTGAGCCAAACACTGGCGTGGTTCCGGTTCCTGATGCACGCTTAAATGCGTTAGCTGCTATTGTAAATCCTCAGCGTATTTTACCAACAACGATGGAATTCGTTGATATTGCAGGTCTAGTAAAAGGCGCATCTAAAGGTGAAGGTTTAGGTAATCAGTTCCTTGCAAACATTCGTGAAACTGACGCGATTGGCCATGTTGTTCGTTGCTTTGAAGATGAGAACATCGTACACGTAGCAGGCACTATTGACCCTGCAGATGATATTGATGTTATTAATACTGAGTTAGTATTAGCCGATATGGATAGTGCCGATAAAGCACTTGTTCGTAACGCTAAAAAGGCAAAAGGCGGCGATAAAGACGCTAAAGAGCAAAATGCAGTACTTGAAAAAGTAAAAGCACACCTTGATGAAGGTTTAACTCTTCGTTCATTAGAGTTAACAAAAGAAGAAAAAGCAGCAATTAAGCCACTTAACTTCTTAACGATTAAACCGACTATGTACATTGCAAACGTTGCTGAAGATGGTTTTGAAAATAATCCATACCTAGACAAAGTTCGTGAAATCGCTGCTGCAGAAGATGCCGTTGTGATCCCAGTTTGTGCGGCTATCGAATCTGAGCTGTCTGAGCTTGAAGAAGAAGACAAGTTAGAGTTTATGGCTGACCTAGGTTTAGAAGAGCCTGGTCTTAACTTAGTGATCCGTGGTGGTTACGAGTTACTTAAATTACAAACTTACTTCACCGCTGGTGTAAAAGAAGTACGTGCATGGACAATTCCAGTAGGTGCAACTGCGCCTCAAGCTGCAGGTAAAATTCACACTGACTTTGAGCGTGGCTTCATCCGAGCACAAACTATCGCTTTTGATGATTATATCGAGTACAAAGGTGAAAGCGGTGCAAAAGAAGCAGGTAAAATGCGCCAAGAAGGTAAAGAGTACATTGTTAAAGACGGCGATGTAATGAACTTCTTATTCAATGTATAAGCTGCTTCGCTGATAAAATTTTAAAAGGCTCGTTACTACGAGCCTTTTTTATTGCTTATCATCTTTTAAACTTGCTACTAACCACCATATCATTTGCCAGTCCTAGCTATTTGCTAGATTTAACCGTCTATTCCAAGCAATGGACGCTTATCACGAACTTGGCAAATTGGTATTAGCACCGATACAGCCAAACATAATTTGACAAAGGATTAAGGATATTAGTGCTGGATTGTTCCGCTGTTAGTTGATTTACTACCAAACCACGTCTTTACTTAAAGAAACAAAGATCGAAATCGAGTGCTCTTTTAGCTGCAATCACTTTAAGAAATAAGTTCTTTTGTTGTTTTTAACAAGCAAACATCCTATAAAAAGAAATTATCTATTTTTGTTGCTTGATTTTTGTTTGAAAATCAAGCAACTTAAAATCAGTATTTAAACAGTTACAAAACACATTGCAGTTTTAAATTGGTAAATAGCAGTCAAAAAAACAGCAATTCAAATGAAATTTAGCCACTTAGCTTAATTTTAATGCAAACAAACACTGATAAGCGTTTTTTTGCAAAAAAGGTGTTGACGGATTTAGGTCATATCAGCATAATACGCCCCGCACTCAGCGATGAAGTGCTAACAAAAAAGATGGCTAAGTAGCTCAGTTGGTTAGAGCACATCACTCATAATGATGGGGTCACAGGTTCAAATCCCGTCTTAGCCACCATTCTTTCTTGTTGCTCAATGAAGAGTTTAAAATAACTACCAGTACTTTTAGTACGAATGATGCGGGAGTGGCGGAATTGGCCGATGTCTTGATTAAGACGCTGGATTTAGGTTCCATTACTATAGACTTGCATCACACTATGTGCGGGAGTGGCGGAATTGGTAGACGCGCTGGATTTAGGTTCCAGTAACTTCGGTTGTGAGAGTTCAAGTCTCTCCTTCCGCACCATGTTCTTGATAAGAACTAAAACTATCAAGCTTTTGTTGGGATATCGCCAAGCGGTAAGGCAGCAGGTTTTGATCCTGCCATTCCCAGGTTCAAATCCTGGTATCCCAGCCACGATGGCTAAGTAGCTCAGTTGGTTAGAGCACATCACTCATAATGATGGGGTCACAGGTTCAAATCCCGTCTTAGCCACCATTCTTTCTTTAGAATGGCTCTGCAGGAGTTTAAGCTGCACTCAATGAAGAGTTTAAAATAACTACCAGTACTTTTAGTACGAATGATGCGGGAGTGGCGGAATTGGTAGACGCGCTGGATTTAGGTTCCAGTAACTTCGGTTGTGAGAGTTCAAGTCTCTCCTTCCGCACCATGTTCTTGATAAGAACTCAAACTATCAAATTATTCTTTGTTGGGATATCGCCAAGCGGTAAGGCAGCAGGTTTTGATCCTGCCATTCCCAGGTTCAAATCCTGGTATCCCAGCCACTTTCTTAAAGTGACGAAGAATGCTCAATGAAGAGCTTAAAATAACTACCAGTACATTTAGTACAAATGATGCGGGAGTGGCGGAATTGGTAGACGCGCTGGATTTAGGTTCCAGTAACTTCGGTTGTGAGAGTTCAAGTCTCTCCTTCCGCACCATGTTCTTGATAAGAACTCAAACTATCAAATTATTCTTTGTTGGGATATCGCCAAGCGGTAAGGCAGCAGGTTTTGATCCTGCCATTCCCAGGTTCAAATCCTGGTATCCCAGCCACTTTCTCTACCAAGAGAGTGAATAAGAAAACTCAAGCTAAGAGTTTAAATTAGCAAACCCTTTGATGCGGGAGCGGCGGAATTGGCTGGTGTCTTGATTAGACGCTGGATTTAGGTTCCATTACTATACACTTGCATCACACTATGTGCGGGAGTGGCGGAATTGGTAGACGCGCTGGATTTAGGTTCCAGTAACTTCGGTTGTGAGAGTTCAAGTCTCTCCTTCCGCACCATGTTCTTAAGTAGAACTAAAACTCTTCAAGTTTAGCGTTGGGATATCGCCAAGCGGTAAGGCAGCAGGTTTTGATCCTGCCATTCCCAGGTTCAAATCCTGGTATCCCAGCCAACTTACTTCCCTTTTCTAATTTCTAATTTCTAATTTCTAATTTCTAATTTCTAATTTCTAATTTCTAATTTCTAATTTCTAATTTCTAATTTCTAATTTCTAATTTCTAATTTCTAATTTCTAATTTCTAATTTCTAAT
>NZ_JAMXSK010000013.1:0-129890 GCF_024124645.1 Pseudoalteromonas sp. Ps84H-4
TACAATCGCCAACTGGTTGAAGCGATGATCAAAGTGAAGGCGCTAAATAAGATCAACACCCTTGGTCTGCCTAAATATCAGTAAGTTAAGTGAGTTTATTAGAGAGCTGCATTTGATCAACAAGGCCGTAGCTATACGAAATATCCATGCTTTCATCTGCAACCAAATTCGCATTTAGGTTGTAGGAAGCATCAAGTTGTTTAGCGCTCATCGAAGTTAAATCAACCGAAAAGTTACGAAAGCGAAAAGAATCAATGGAATCAGTGGTTTTGTTATCACTCTCCCAGCCTAGCGCATCACCGTAAATCCCTTTCACTTCGATAACATTCATGCCAGCAGTTGTTGTTATACCGGTGTCATAGGCTTGTCCTACTTTAAGGTTAATCCCCTTGTTAGTTGAGCCTGCGCCTATTTGGGTATATACCGCAAGTGGGTCCGACATATCTTGTACTTCTTTTTCATTAGCTGACAAATTTGATAGTTGAAACGCAAGTGAAAATAAGAACGAAATTCGTAGAAAAGGCATGTGTTTTCCTTACACAAGTAATAAAAAGTTGCTTACTAATTCTTTAGGTACTTATAGTCTATTTATTTATTGAATTCAATCATCAAGCCGCTAAATAATTTGGAGTAGTTTAAATGAATATAGCGGTTTAGAATCTACCCGCTGCAATATAATAAAGTGGGTTTGGGTTTAATTATGATAATGGCTAACCTAGTAAAAACAGTAGAGAGTATACTTTAATAAAAAAGTTTTGATTTTATGAATAATTGATTTAAATCGTTTTTTACTAGATTAGAAACTAGACGTATTTTGTTTTCATCTTATACTAAACTGAGCTCTTTAGGAGTAAATAGTACTATTAATAAAAAGGGATAATTTATGAAAAAACTAATAGCGGCGGCTATTTGCAGCTTGGTTTCAACAGTAAGCCTAGCGTCAGATAAGCCAAACGTATTGGCCATAATGGTTGATGACGTTGCGCCAATTTCACTCAGTGCCTACTCACATGGTATGACCTACCCAACCCCTAATATTGATCGCATTGCTAACGAAGGTGCGTTGTTTACAGATCACTATGCTCAGCCTAGTTGTACAGCGGGTCGTGCCGCATTTTTAATGGGGCAATTACCTATTCGAACTGGCTTAACAACGGTAGGCCAACCGGGAAATCCTCTTGGTATTAAAGAAGCCGATCCCACCTTAGCTGAATTTTTAAAAGATCGCGGTTATATGACGGCGCAATACGGTAAAAACCACTTAGGTGATTTAGATGAACACTTACCAACAAAGCATGGCTTTGATGAATTTTACGGTAATTTGTATCACTTAAATGTATCTGAAGAGCCAGAGCAAGCGGATTACCCAAAAGATCCTAAGTTTGTGAAAAAATTTGGCCCACGTGGTGTTATCGAATCTTACGCCAATGGCAAAATCATTGATACGGGTCCACTTACTCGCAAACGTATGGAAACCTTTGACGAAGAAGTGTTAGAGCGTTCACTTAACTTTATGGAGCGTGCAGTTAAAGCGAAAAAGCCATTCTTTATTTGGCACGCTACAAGCCGAATGCATGTATACACTCACTTAAAACCTGAAAGTCGTAATTTAGCGACGGGCATTAGCTCTGAAGAAGATATTTTTGGTAGTGGTTTGATGGAACACGATGGTCATGTTGGTAAGCTACTGGATAAACTGGATGAGCTAAAAATTGCCGATAACACCATTGTTATTTACACCAGCGATAATGGCCCTGAACAATCAAGTTGGCCAGATGCTGGAACAACATCGTTCCGCGGCGAAAAAATGACAACATGGGAAGGGGGCGTGCGTGTGCCTTTCTTAGTTCGTTGGCCAAACAAAATACCAAAAGGCTTAAAGCTAAATGGTATTTCATCGCATGAAGATGTTTTCCCAACGATTGCCGCAGCACTTGGCGAGAACAACTTACGTGAAAAGCTTAAAAAGTCAGATAAAGTTTATATTGATGGTGAAAATAACTTAGCGTACTGGACTGGTAAGGCGGATAAATCAGCGCGGAACTTCTTCTTTTACTACTATGAATCACAGCTAACAGCTGTTCGTTTTGGCCCGTGGAAAATGCATTTTGCAACCAAACCAACAGGGTTATATTACGATGATATGGTAACGCACAGTATGCCTAAGCTATTTAACTTACGTAAAGATCCATTAGAGCACTACGACGGTATCACTGGCTTTCACCAAATTATGCGTAAGAGTTGGTTGCTACAGCCGATCATTGCTAAGTTAAATGAACATGTACAAACTTTTGTTGAGTTTCCACCGCGTCAGGAAGCGGCGTCACTTAACGTGAATGAAGCAATCGAAAAAGCAAAATCACTGAACTATGGACATTAATAGTTCTCCTTAAAGTTCAATAGAAAAGGGCCTACTTGGCCCTTTTCTAATGCTTATTTATTAATACTCTTCATCATTTCGAGCTGTTTCACAAACTGCTGAACTTGCTGGTTACCGGGCACTAACCTCGCTAAGTTTCTGGCATAAAACAACGCTTGATTGTAGTTTTCTTGTGCCACATACCACTGTGCCAGACTGTAGCTAATATCCGGGTTATTCGGAGTCAGATTAAAGGCGCGTTCAAGGGCAGATATAGCTGCTGGCATATTACCTAAATCTTGTAACAGTAATGCGTAGGTAAACTGATAGTTTGCATTTTCTTGTGCATACAGTGCAGCTTTTTGTAAATGATTAAGCGCGGTGTTCTTTTGTTTAGAGCGAATAAGGCTCATTGCCAGGGCATAATGAATATCGCCGCTTTCTGCGTTCACTGCTAAGCCTTGTTTTAAGATAGCTTGCGCAGCTTTTTCATCGCCTTGATTGCGATATAAATCAGCTAAATTCACATAAGCGGGAGCAAAAATAGGTTCAATACTGATGGCTTGTAAATAATATGCTTTGGCTTGTTCTGGCTTTTGTAATGTGAGCGCCAGATTCCCTAAATTAGTATGTGAGTAGCCGCGCTCTGCTTGGTATTGTTGAATATCTTTGTACTCATCGAGCGCTGAATTTAAGCGCTTAGTGTCTTGCTCATTGAGGCCAGCTGGGAACGGCTGAGTTAACATGGCCGCCAGAGCTCTTGCAGCTTCGGCTCTGATTGGTAAATGCTCATCATCTAAAAGCGGGTTTAATAAACGCCAGCGTTGGTTGATATCAAAAGGCATTGCCGCTTCAATGGCTGCTTGGCGTTTTAATGGCTCGTTGTCTTTTATTGAGCGAGCAATCGCAACGATAGCATTGTTATCGGGGCTTGCGGCTAAGCGGCTGAGCGCTGATGCGCGAATAATCTCAGGAAAGCCCTTATCTTGCACAATTTTAGTCAGCATGGTCGATGCATTAGGTAGGCGGTTATCGGCGGCATAAAACGCCTCAGAAAAATGCGCAGTACCAAGATATTTTGAATTTGGGTGCCAGTCTTTTATTTTGGCGACCGCCCATTGCGGCGTTTTATCTTCATGGCAGCTATTACAGGCATTGGGAGCATTGGTTTTTAACGTTAAATCAGGGCGAGGTACTCGAAAGCTGTGGTCGCGCCTTGCATCTACTTGCATATAGGTAGTGGTGGGCATATGACAATCGACACATTGGCTACCTGTACTTGCCACTTTATGGCCGTGATGCTTAGGTGTATCGAACACCTCTTGGCTATGACATTGCGTACAAGTTTGATTCCCAGGCAGTTTTAATTTACCCGAATGAGGGTTATGGCAGTTAGTACAGGTAACCCCTGCATTGAACATTTTACTTTGTAAAAACGAGCCCCATACATAGTCTTCATCCCATACTTGACCATCAACGTGATAAAGCTCAGGAGTGAGTAACGAGCCTTGAAAGTTTTGTAAAAAGCTATGTGGGTCTTTGCGGTCATCAAGCTGTGAACGGCGAGCATGACAGGTTGCACACACTTGCACTTGCTCGCTTTTTACCAGTGGCTGTACGCTTTGCATACTGCCATCAGCTTGTTGAGTAAACAGTGGGGTTTGCTTTTTAATGTTATGGGTAAAGCCCTTATCGGCAATACTGCTATCGCCATCAGCCCATTTTAAATGAGCTTGGCTATCGCCATGACACGCTTTACAGCTCACGTTAATGCTTGAATAACTTGAGTTAAAGCTATTCGTTTTAAGGTCAAATTGCTTTTTGAAATCAGTTGAGTGGCAATCAGCACACATATGATTCCAGTTTTGGCCTTTTTGCGCCCAATGAAATAGGTCGTGCTGTTTCTGCTCAGGATGCAATACAAACCAGCGCTGACCGCCTTGCGCTTTGCTGCGTGAGTCCCACGCAAACGGAAATAGCTGTATGTGGCCTTGGCCCATATCAAACATGTATTGCTGCAGTGGCTCATAGCCAAATGTGTATAAAACAGGGTAGTCAGTCAGCTTGCCATCAAGGTTTGGCATGCTTATAAAAAGTTGTTGGCCTTGTTGATAGAAGCGCGCTGGTTGGCCTTGGTAGTCTAGAGTTTGATCATTGAAATTACCAAGCACCGAAGCGGGAGTGGCTTTTTCCATAGCATGAAAATGATGGGATGTTTGCCAGTCTTCAACTTGGCTCTGATGACAGTTAACACACTGGGATTCTGCAAACACACTAAATGCGAACAAGCTGCATAGCAGCCAAGCCAATCTTATCACTAAATAAATCCTTTTTATTTTTACCACATGCACTTATGAGTTATATCAGTTTGTTACTGATAAGCAAAGTCGGCTTATTAAAACGAGGGTGTAAAAAAGCCCGATAAACTCGGGCTCAGTAGATTATAGACTTTTCTTTGGTGGAAGCGCGACGTTAGCAAAAATAAGCCCCGCCACTAATGACATAAATATCAAGAAGGTTTGTTGGCCAATATGCTCTGCATAGACGAAATCTTGACCTTCAATTAATGAGTTCAAACCAATATAGGTTTTACTCCCCGGTACTAATACGATTAAACCTTGCATAGCAACAATGGAGGCAGGTGCATTAGCAACACGGTTAAACAAGTTACTAAAAACCCCTACAGATAAAGCGCCAACAAATGTGCCAAGTGTGTAGTCTAGATACATGGCAGATCCAATGCTTGTGCCATAGGCGATAAAGCCAGACGCAATAGACCAACCCGCATGCTTTAGTTTGGTTCTAAAAATCACGATTAGGCTGCTACATAGCATGAATATAGCAAGCCATGCTGTCCATTTTGGTAAAGGCTCTGGTTGCACGTAGTCTGCTTGACCAAACATAGCGAAACCAATGCCAATACCAATAAAAGCACCAAAATACAGCTTAAACAGCAGCATGAATGAGTCCATCACCCGTGCTGTACCAGACACCAAGTGCCGTGCTGCAAGCTCAGCTAACCCTAAAGCTAATGCTAAGCCGGGTATAAACACAATGATGGCTGATAGCACCACCAATCGTATGTTTATTTCGGCGTCTAGGTAAACACTGACCGCACACGCGATAATTGCAGAAACAATGGCCACTAAAGGCTCAAGCATATGCGCGACGCGTTTTGAGCGTGTTGACCAAAGCACAAATAAGTACACCACTAAGGTGATCAGTGCTGACCAAAACACATCATTCCAACCGGTACCCATTAACATGGCAAATGCACCGCCAGAGGTTGCAAAAGCAACGCCGGTCATAAATTTATTATACGGGTTTGGCAGGTTGTAAATGATGTCGAGTTGTTTATCGACCTCTTGTAGCGTTAGCTCACCGTTAAGCATTTTGTTTACTAAATCATCGGTATCTGCCAGCGAGCCTAAGTCGTGATCGCCCGGATCAACACGCGCAACATGGGTGTACTCTTCTTCGTGACCATCTGTCCAAATAACAAAGGTCACTGATGTTGGCGACATAACAAAAGATGATTTTAAGCCGAGGTAAGTCGCAACTTCCATTAAGTGCGCTTCTAGTCGGTAAGCAGGTGTACCGTATTTATGAAGCATTTTGCCAAGCTTCACGATAAATTTTCGTTTTTCAGTAAACGTTGCGGTTTTCAAAGGCGTTTTGAACCAAAGGTTAAATTGTTCAGTTAAGGATAGACCAAAATTCAATAAGATATAGTCTAGTCGTAAGACAATATCGCTTAAATTGACCAGCGCGATTTTAGCGACAAAAGCCGCTATGTCTAGTGTTATTTACAGCAAAATTACTTATTTTTAGCTTCAATCCATTGCGCCATATATTGGGTAGATCGCATGGTGTGATGTTTGAGCATTTGGCCGGTAAAGTTTTGCTGTCTATGCTGTGCTAATGACTCACTAATGGCGGTGATTTTAGCGATTAACTGCGACTGAAGTTTTGATTTATCATAATATTTTTGCAATAACAGCTGGCCATTTTGCTGTGCCTGAATAAATAACGCTTCATCTTGATAAAGTGCCACTGCTGCATCAGCAAATTGCTGTGCATCTTCACATATTGCACCTGACCACGGCTCGTTTTGATGCATGCCTTCACTGCCAATCGGAGTTGTTACGCTTGGTGTTTGCATGATCATTGCTTCGAGTAACTTGCCTTTAATACCTGCACCAAAACGCAGTGGAGACAAACACACGCGTGCATCTTCCATGACTTTGTAGGCATCATCAGCCCAGCCTTTTATTAAGAAACCGGTTTTTGGATTGTTCAGCGCTGTCGCCTTTGGTGGCGGGTAAGAGCCGTAAATGTGTAGTTCGGCATCGGGCAATTGTTTGCGGATCAGCGGCCAAATTTGTTGTAAGTACAAAACAGCATCCCAGTTTGGCGCATGACGAAAATTACCTATGGTCATAAAGTGTTTACGCTCTGCAAATGCTTTGGTGCTGGTAGGAATATGCTGCAAATCAACCAAAAATGGTAAGTGGTGAAGTAGGGCGCTATCAACTTTGAAAACGTCATTGAGTAGCTGCATCTCGTAGTGCGAGATAATTAAGCTGATGTCTGAGCGTAAAATAGCGGCGATTTCTCGCTTTGCAATATCACTGTGTAAATCGCTATGGCTGAATTCTCGGCCTGCTTTGTGAGCTTCGTGGCGTGCATTTCTGAGGCACTGTAAATCTTCGGTATCAAGAATTTTAAGTGCGTTAGGGCAGTATTTATCGACTCGCCAGCCAAACTGCTCTTCCATCATAAAGCGATCAAACATCACAATATCAGGATTATACCTTTGCACGTACTCATCAAAGCTTGAGCAGTTTAATGCAATTACCTGCGTGGTGATGCCATCTTCGCTGAGATCTACCATATGTTCGGTTTTTTGCGCTGGGCTTGCAAATTCAACTTGCCAATTTTCTGCACGAAAGGCGCGCAGGAGTGACATCATGTGGGTGCCGGCTGCAGACGAATTAGGCTCAGGCCAAACATAGCCGATCACTAACACTTTTTTCATTGACTTGAGTCTCGTATTTTTAAGTTAACATCCACCAAGGTGCGAACTGGGGGTGTTGATTTATCTAATAGTTCTTTTAACACCTGACAGGTGCGTTTACCGATCTCGTCGGCATTAATAGCGATGGTCGAAAGAGAAGGCAGCATTAAGCGCGAATCTTCTAAGTCATCAAAGCCAATAACTTTGATATCTTTACCCGGCTCGAGACCGTGTTGACGCATTGCTTCAATCGCGCCGTAGGCAATAACATCATTAAAACAGACAATGGCTTTGGTATTTGGCGCTTGCTTTATAAGGGTATTAAAGGCTTCTCGACCACCTTGGCGATTGGTCGGCGCTTGAATAACAGGTTTTTCGTCAGTGATATTAAATTGCTCCAGCGCAGATAAAAAACCACTTAAACGTTCATGGTAATCAGATATTTCTGCGGTGCCACCTAAAAAGGCTATATCTTCAATACCTTGCGATAAAATATGGCTGGTTGAAATGTGTGTGCCTTTCTTGTTATCAGGCAAAATACACGGCGCTGCTGAAAATGGAATTTCGCGCATGATATTAATAACCGGAAAGCCGCTATTTATTAAATCATCTTGCCACTGCTGCTGTGTGCCCGGAGCCGGACACATAATAAATGCTGCTACATTGTATTCTTTTAAGGTTTTCACCACTTGGGTTTGTCTTTCTACGCACTCTGCAATATTTACCAGCATCGGCAACATACCAAGCTCAAAAATGTGTTTTTCGAGGCCAACAGCAAGTTGAGCTGAGTAGGGGTTGGTTAAATCATTTATAACCAACGCGACTAGGTTTGATCGTTTACTGCGAAGCGCTGCTGCATCACGGTTATACACATAGCCTAGCTTATCAATGGCTGCCAGCACTTTTTCTTTACTCTTTTTACTGACCTTATCACTGTTGGTAAGGACCAAAGACACGGTTGATTTTGAAACCTGTGCCTGTTCAGCAACATCCCAGATAGTGACTTTGCCTGTCGATTTTTTCATTTTTATTAGCAAAAGTGGTGAATAGCGTGTGTCTATTTTAGCTTAAAGTAGGTGTTTAAGTCACTGATTGGCTGCTAAAAGAGCCGAAACTCTTTATGAAATGCTGCAAACATGTTCTACTTGTTTACATAATCGAAAATAAAAACGAAAAAGGAACGAACATGAAAGCATTTAAATTGCTTTTTGCGCTAGTCATTGGCGCAGCTGTTTGCATACCAAGTTTTGCTAATCAAGGTTATCAAACTCCATCGCCAGCGCTAGCTGCTGTGGTTGACGCTAAGCTTGCGCCTAGTAGTTATTTATCAAATGATGGTCAGTGGCTGGCGTTATTTGATAGAAAACGCATTGATACACTACAAGACTTGGCTAAAGAAGAGTTAAAACTTGCGGGTATTAAGCTTAACCCTGCTAATTTTTCGCGCTCACGAGTGCGTAATAAGTTTACATCTTTAGTGCTTAAGCATGTTGAAACCGGCTCTGAAATTGTTGTATCGGGTTTGCCAAATGGCATTTTACGCTCACCAAGTTGGTCAAGTGACAGTCAGTACTTAGCGTTTGTGGTTGAGCAAGCATCCAGTGCTAATTTATGGGTTTATAATGTTAGTACTAAACAAGCCCGTCAGTTAAGTGACACCTCGCTTAATTCGGTTTTAACCAGCACACCTTATACTTGGCTACCAGATAGCAGCGCCATTGTTGCTAATGCAGCGGTTAATATTGGTAAAGCTCGCTTAACAAACGATAGCACGCAAGTGATGCCTGTTATTCAACAAAGTAGTGGTGAGAAAGCACCAGCGAGAACTTATCAAAACTTATTAACCAGCCCATTTGATGAAGCCCTATTTAAGTTTTACGCACAAAGCCAATTAACTTATATTCCGCTCAGTGGTCAGGGCCAACCGATTGGTCAACCTGGGTTAATTAAAGCGTTTTCGGTGTCGCCTGATTCAACCAACATTTTGGTTAGTATGATTGATGAGCCTTTTTCATATCAAGTACCTTTCAGTCGTTTTGCTGCTACATGGCAAATTTGGGGGATGCGTGGTTATACTTTAGCTGAGCTCGCAAAACAGCCTTTAGCTGATAACATTCCACAAGGCTATGACAGTGTTAGAACCGGTCGCCGTGATTTTCAATGGCGAGCAGATCAAGGGGCTGAGGTTATTTGGGCTGAGGCCCAAGACGGCGGCGATATGAAAAACGACGTGCCTTATCACGATCACCTTTATAGCCTAAAAGCCCCCTTTAAACGCGATGCTAAGTTATTTGCCAAAGTTGAACGCCGTTTTGACTCAATTGCTTGGGGCAATGGCAATGTAGCCTTATTATCTGAGTGGCGCTTTAGCGACCGACAAAAACGAGTTTTTGTTATTCAACCGCGTAATGCAGATAAAAACCGCGTGCTATTTTCTGAGCGTAGCTATAACGATGCCTACAAAGATCCCGGCTATCCAATTTATGAAAAGAATGACTTAGGTGCTGATGTATTAAAAGTTGTTGGCGGTCGTTACCTTTTCTTACGCGGTAACGGTGCATCTGAACAAGGCAATATTCCGTTTTTAGACCGTTATGATGTAAAAACGAATACCACAACACGCGTTTGGCAGTCAGAAGCGCCATACTATGAGCGTGTGCGTGCAATGC
This sequence comes from Pseudoalteromonas sp. Ps84H-4, assembly GCF_024124645.1. NCBI lineage: Bacteria > Pseudomonadati > Pseudomonadota > Gammaproteobacteria > Alteromonadales > Pseudoalteromonadaceae > Pseudoalteromonas > Pseudoalteromonas sp. Ps84H-4. Next base: position 10,046 of record NZ_JAMXSK010000013.1, read on the forward strand.
TTGATGACGAAGGCGAACGTTTAATTACCATTCGTGAATCTAAAACTGAGCAGCCTAACTTCTTTATTCGCGACTTAGACGATAAAACCCTCACTCAACTTACGACCTTTGAGCACCCTTACCCAGAATTTAAAGGAGTGACTAAAGAGTTAATTCGATACAAACGTGACGATGGCGTTGAGCTAAGTGGTACGCTTTATTTGCCGCCGGGTTATGATTCAACACAAGGCCCGTTACCAGTTCTAATGTGGGCTTATCCACTTGAATATAAAGATAAAGCTGTTGCGTCACAAATGCGCGAATCGCCGTATGAATTTACCTATATCGGTTATTGGGGACCAATGCCTTATCTTGCAAAAGGTATTGCCGTATTTGACGACCCGAAAATGCCAATTGTGGGTGTTGACGGTAAAGAGCCAAACGACTTATTCCGTAAGCAGCTGGTGGCAAGTGCTAAGGCAGCGGTAGATGTACTTGTAGAAAAAGGTGTGGCAGATAAAGACAAAATTGCCATTGCCGGTCACTCTTATGGTGCCTTTATGGTGGCGAATTTACTAGCACACAGCGACTTATTTAAAACGGGTATTGCCCGCAGTGGTGCTTACAACCGCACCCTAACGCCATTTGGTTTTCAAGGTGAAGAACGTGATTTTTGGCAAGCACAAGATGTGTACGCGGCGATGTCACCGTTTTTCCACGCTGAGAAAATCAATGAGCCTATGCTGATGATCCACGGTCAAGAAGATCCAAATTCGGGTACCTTCCCAATGCAAAGCGAGCGTATGTATGCTGCATTAAAAGGCCTAGGAAAAGAGGCTCGTTTAGTTATGTTACCTTATGAGGCGCATGGCTATCGCGCTCGAAAGAGCCTGCTGCATGTACTTTGGGAGCAAGAGCAGTGGTTAGATAAATACTTATTAAGTGACGAAAAACCCGAAGAGCCAGTTGCCGTTGAAGGTGACACTCAGTAATTATTTAGTTACTTATATTAAAAATCCCCGCTTAATAGCGGGGATTTTTGTATTGGCTACTTGCATATTCTTTTATCGATTTATATTTAAAAACTGGCAAATGATCATAAGCATGAGAATGTAAGATTTTTCTGATTTAACCAATATTAATTAAAATATTCTTACTAAGTCCGTCAAGTGGTAGTAGATTTAGACTGAATGGTGAAACAAGCAGTTTACCAACTCTAGGATAAATGATGTTCTAGTTATCAGTCATGTATATGGTTTTTGATGCTGGTTGTGGGGTGAGTATCGGCCGGAACTAAATTTTTATACTAAGAGATTTGACCAATGGTAAAGATGAAAATAGATAAAAGTTGTGCCTTACTTCTTATTGCGTCTTTTGGCTTAATTCCTATAGCTCTTTCTTATGGAGTAAATCCTGAGCTAAGTCTAAATTACCTGTTTGAGCTAGATATAAACAATGTTAATGGCAATCATATTTTTAGAGCTGTCATGTTTTTGTATATATTTAATTTGTCTTTCTGGCTTTTAGGGGTTGTAAGAGCATCGTATCGTCGCATTGCATTAATCGCGTTATCTATATTTATGCTTGGTTTAGCAATGGGTAGGTTATTAAGCTTCATGTTAGACGGGTTGCCCCACTGGCTATTAATTTTATATTTTATACTGGAATTTTCTATAGGTTTCAGTGCTTTGTTTCTTATAACACAAAAGCAGAATGAAGAGTGAAAAACACTCATTGGATTGGTTGAATTGAGTCAATAATAAACCGCCATTTTTACACGAACGTGGTTTTAGCTTCTAATTTTATTTTTTAATTTTCAGCGTTTATTTAAAATTGCTACAGCAATTTGAAAGTGAGTTCACTAATACATTAAAGGAATAATGAAATGTTTATAATTCAACTAACGTTTTCTGATAATAAATCTCAAGCTAAAGATTTCATGGAAGGCCATAAAAAGTGGCTTCAGACAGGCTTTGATAAAGGTATTTTTGTATTATCAGGAAGCTTGCAGCCTAACGCAGGCGGCGGCATTATTGCAGTCGATGTTTCAAAACAGGAGATCGAAGAAATTATCGCTGAAGATCCTTTTGTAATCGAAAATGTAGTTAAATCTGAAATCATTGAGTTAACGCCATCTGAAGCTGATGAACGCTTATCATTTTTACTTGATAATCGGTTTTAATTGCTCGCTTAACCAATCAATAAACACTCGGGTACGTCTTGGTAAGTGACGTCGATTTGGGTAGACGATGTTCATAGGCATGGGCGGCAAATTATAGTCAGGTAAAACTTGGATAAGTTCACCACGGCTGAGCTCGTCGAGAACCCCATGACGAGGCACTTGAATAAGGCCAAGCCCTGCTAAACACGCTGCTTTATAAGCATCAGTATTGTTGACTGTGAGCTGCGATTTCATGGTGAGGGTTTGCCAATCGCCTTGTGTATCTTGGTATTCGAAGCCGGGGTCAAGTTGACCGAGTGTTTGGCTATAGCGAACAATGTAGTGCTCGGCTAAATCGCTAAGTTTTGTGATGTTGCCATAGTTTTTAATATAACCTGGGCTTACACAGTTAATCATCGGGCAGTGGCCAATTCTTTTCGCAATCAGCGATGAGTCTTCTAATTGACCGACTCGCACTACGCAATCAAAGCCTTCTTCAATTAGGTTAACTCGTCTGTCTGAACTACTCAGTTCAATCTCTAATTGCGGGTGTGCAGATAAAAAGCTGTCTAGATTCGGCAGCACTAAACGCCGGCTAATTGGCTGTGGCATATCTACTCTAAGACGCCCTGATAACGCTTCGTCTTTTTTATGAAATAGGGTTTGTAGTTCGTCTATATCAGCAAGCATATCTTTGCAGCGCTGATAAAAAACCGTGCCTTCGTTGGTCAGCGTAACTCGCCTTGTTGTGCGGTTTAGAAGCCGAGCACCTAACGTATCTTCGAGTTGTTTGACCAACTGCGAGACGGATGATTTAGGCATGCTCAACGCAAGTGCTGCAGCCGAAAAGCTTTTTAGCTCTGCAACCTGAACAAAGGTTTTCATGGCATTCAGTTCATTCATGATTGTTTGTTATTTACGAACAGTTAATTCAATTTTACATGGTTTATCTGGTTTTGCAGTGTAAATATACTGGTTGCTCACAATTACTTCAAAGCAAAAGGGTAAGCATGATGAGCAACAAAATTGCAGTGATCACAGGTGGTAATCGCGGTTTAGGTAAAAATACAGTTTTAAGTTTGGCACGTAAGAACATTGATTGTGTATTTACTTACAGAAGCCATAAAGATGAAGCGCAGCAAGTTGTAGAGGAAGTAGCTGCACTGGGGGCAAAAGCCGTCGCCATTCAACTTGATGTGAGCGATATTTTAGGTTTTGCTGAATTCAAACAAACACTTGAAAGTACCTTAGCAACACAATGGCAAACATCTCGATTTGATTATTTAATCAATAATGCAGGTCATGGCAGTGACAGTGCATTTGCTGATACCAGCGAAGCTATGTTTGATAATTTGATGAATGTTCATGTAAAAGGTGTGTTTTTCTTAACGCAAACATTGCATGAGATGATCAATGATGGCGGGCGTATTATTAACTTATCTTCAGGGCTGACACGTTTTGCATTACCGGGAAAAGCGGCCTACGCCACCATGAAAGGAGCCGTTGAGGTATTAACTAAATACCTGGCAAAGGAACTTGCTGGTCGCAATATTGCCGTGAATGTCGTCGCACCAGGCGCAATTGCCACTGATTTTGGTGGCGGTGCTGTCCGTGATAATGAGCATGTTGCTCAATTAGTCAGTTCATTTACAGCTATGGGACGCGTTGGCCAAGCTGATGATATTGGTCCTATGATTGCGCAATTACTCGGTGATGAAAACCGTTGGGTGACCGGGCAACGCATTGAAGCATCGGGCGGTATGTTTTTATGACCCTGTTAGCAATCGCGTGTTTGTTTGCTTATTTAAGTGAATGTGTTTTAATCGCTTTCTCTTTTTAAGTAATAATCATGTGATTGCATATATGCTCGATTTAGCAGTACTCGCGGTTTTTATTCCGACCTTTTTCTTTGTTTCTATTACACCCGGTATGTGTATGACGCTCGCTATGACGTTGGGGATGAGTGTGGGCGTTAGACGTACGCTTTGGATGATGGTAGGCGAGGTGTTAGGCGTTGCCACGGTAGCCATTGCTGCGGTGATAGGGGTTGCCAGTATTATGCTTAATTACCCTGAGTTATTTGCCTTTTTAAAATACCTAGGTGGCGCGTACTTAATATACTTAGGTGTTAATATGTGGCGCGCTAAAACCAGCTTTAAACCTAACGATGATACACAGCAACAAATTGGTCGTGGGCAATTATTTTCGCAGGGTTATATCACTGCCATTGCAAACCCAAAAGGGTGGGCATTTATGATTTCTTTACTCCCTCCGTTTATTAATGTTGATTTAGCGGTTGCCCCTCAGCTTGCGGTATTAGTGAGCATTATTATGCTGAGCGAATTTATCTGTATGTTGATTTACGCAACAGGCGGAAAGAGCTTAAGGCTGTTTTTAGATAAAGGCGATAATGTGAAGTGGTTAAACCGTATTGCTGGCGCGCTAATGATGTGTGTGGGCGTTTGGCTGGCGCTGGGTTAACGCTAATTTGGATAATACCCATCCGCATATGGGTATTATCCTTATTGAGTCTTAATCAACTAATTCAACTTGCTTTGATACATGGTTAAAGCACAGTTTTAAAGTATCAATGGCGGTTTTTGTTTTTGCCGCTAAGCTGTCTCTCGCTGGAGTCACTGCGTAAACAGTGTAATTAGGCATTGCCCACTCGGGTGCAATTTCAACCAGCTCTTTCGATTTTAGTAAATGTCTTACTTCTGGCTCTGGTAGCACGCCATAGCCAACACCATCACACACTAATTTAATTAAGCTTTGCATATTATTTACGGTGATCTTTGCTTTTGGTAATGGCTTGCTTGCCAGCGTTAATGGGTTAAACGCGTTGCTGTCGGCATTGCTGTGTGCAATACGGGCAAAGTTACCAAGGTCATCCCAACTTGCTTTATCGAGTTTGCTAATTGCATGGTCTTTATGAGCACATAACTTTAACGGCCAAGTTGCTAATTTACGAGCAACGAGGTTAGAGTCAGTTAATGGGCCAATCGCAATCGCTAGGTCAGCGCCGCATTTGATCATATCAATTGGCTCATCAGTCAAAATTAACTGAATACGTAAATCATCAAACTCGTTAATTAAGCGATCTAGTGGTTCGCTTAGCAATCCACCACCAAAACCTACAGGCGCAACTAATTTGAGCTCACCACTTGGCTTATTTTGTAGATTTTGTAACTGCGTACTGGCTTGATCTGCCAGTGCTAGCATTTTTAAACAGCTTTGATAATACAGGTGGCCAGCTTCGGTCAAAGTGAGTTCGCGAGGGCTGCGGTTAAATAGGCTCAATCCGATTTCTTGCTCTAATTGCTTAATGTGTTGACTGACAGCCGATGTGGTCATCGATAACTCTGTCGCTGCACTGCTCATATTGCCCGTTTCAACAGTACGAGAAAATACACGCAATGTTTTGATCAGCTTGGAATTCATGGTTCAGGCCTTCTTAATTCAGTTTTAAGAAATCGTAAATTGTGAAAATCGGGACTTCTCATTAGTATGCAAACGCTAATTATTATCATTTATAAACAAAAAGTCACGGAGTATTATTATGACGAGGGTTGTTTCTTCTGTTTTACCACTCACCGCTGCTGTGTTAGCAGGTCTTTCCCATTTTGCATACGCTGATGACAAAAAACAAGACATGGAGGTCATCGTTGTATCGGCTTCCGGTTACGAGCAAATGCTAAAAGAGGCGCCAGCCAGTATCAGTGTTATTGATCGTGAGCAGCTTGAAAAGCGTTTTTATCGTGATCTAACCGATGCGATGACTGACGTACCCGGTGTGGTTGTTACAGGTGGTGGCGACAGAAAAGATATCAGCCTTCGCGGTATGGCAAGTCAATATACTTTGATTTTAATTGATGGTCAGCGTCAAACCTCACGTGAAACACGACCAAATAGTGATGGCCCAGGTGTTGAAGGGGCATGGACTCCGCCTATTTCAGCGATTGATCGAATTGAAGTTATTCGCGGTCCTATGTCGTCGTTATATGGCTCAGATGCCATTGGTGGGGTTATCAATATTATAACTCGTAAAACACCTGAAAAATGGTACGGTGAATTACGCTTAGACAGCACGATTCAAGAATCAAGTGAATCGGGTAATATCAACCAAGGCAGTTTCTTTACTGCGGGTAGCTTAATTCCTGAGTTATTAGGTATGCAGTTATCTGGTCAATTTTCAAAGCGTGATGAAGACGATTTTGAAGCCGGTTTTCGTGGTAAAGAGCAAAGTAATATCAAAGCGAAGTTTATATTAACGCCATCTGATAACCACGAAATCATGCTTGAAGTGGGCTCTGCAAAACAAAAACTCGACGAAACATTAGGCAAAACGGTTGCACCTTTAGCTGAAGGCGAAAGTTGTGGTCGAAATGGTTGCCCTGAGTCATCAACCACAGAATATGACCAAGAAAGCTACTCACTAAGCCATAATGGCTTTTATGATTTTGGCTCATCACGCAGCTACTTAAAGTACGATAAATTCGATAATACCTCTCGTGAAATGTACGTCGAAAATACCGATGCACAAACAAGCTGGACTTTACCATTTACCAATCATAATGCTGCATTTGGTGCGTCATATTTAAAAGAAGAGCTAGACGATTACACCAGTAACCGCATTAGTGACTTAACGCATGTTGAGAACGAGCAATGGTCAGTATTTGCCGAAGATGAATGGGCTGCAACCAAGCAGTTTAAACTCACTACCGGTCTTCGTTATGATCATGATGGTAATTTTTCAGGCCATTTCAGCCCGCGTTTATATGGTGTGTATACAGCAACTAAGTCGTTGACGGTGAAAGGCGGTATCTCAACAGGCTTTAGAGCGCCGAATATTCGTCAATCTACCGCAGCTTGGGGGCAAGTGAGCCGAGGTGGTAATATTTACGGTAACCCAGATTTAAGCCCTGAAAAATCAATAAACTACGAAATGGGTATCTACTATGATGCCAGCCGTGATTTATCGCTTTCAAGCACGGTATTTTACAACGAGTTTGAAGATAAAATTACCCGTATTTCGTGCCCAGTTACACAGTGTACTGATGGACCAAACCAGTTTGGTTCAATGCCAACGACCTATGTCAATGTGGATGAAGCCGTTACGCAAGGCTTTGAGTTATCAGTATCTTACGACATAACCAGTGAGCTTGATGTCAGTGCCAACTACACCTACACCGATTCTGAGCAAAAAACCGGTGAATACAAAGGCAGCCCACTTAACCAATTACCTAAGCATATTTTACAAACTTCAGTTAATTGGCGCCCAGTTGATAAGCTAGGTACCTGGCTACGTGTTCATTACCGTGGTGAAGAAAGCCAGCCGACAACAGGCCCGTCGCAAGACAGCTTAATTGCGCCAGATTACACCTTGGCTGATATTGGTGGTAACTACGATTTAAGCCGCAGCATTAAGTTAGGATTTGGTGTTTATAACTTGTTTGATAAAGAAATCACCGAAGCTGAATACGGATATATTGAAGATGGTCGTCGTTATTGGCTATCAGTAGGGTTTAATTTTTAAGCCCATACCTTAGTAAAAGCAAAGCCAACGAGTTACGTTGGCTTTGTTAATATAATTGGTTTTAATTTCAAAAATAACAACAAAGCAAGCCGTGCTGCTTTTGGGTTGTTTCTTAATAGTCGTATAGCACTATAGTTATAGTTCTCTTTTTTAATAGTTCTACTACATTGGGTTAGTCATCAACTGACAGACAACAATGATAACAACTATAAAGGCGATATATGCAAAAAGTAACACAATTATGTAAACGAAAATCAGCGTCGTTTACTCCGCTCGCAGTGCTCTGTGCTGCTATTTTCTCACAGCCAAGTTTTGCAGGGAGTTGGCAGCAAAATGTCAGCATTGGTGGTTTTAATAATGTTCATATTTACACTCCTGATACGCAATCAAGCATAGGCAATGGCCATTCTTTGATGCTGGTATTACATGGCTGCGTACAACCCATTAATAACTACTTAACTGCGAATCTTGAAGATGCAGCCGAAGCCCATGGCATGGTAATAGCCGTTCCTGATGCTATGAATAAAGCAGGCTATAGCTGCTGGTCATATTGGCAAGGAGCAATCAATCGTAGCTCTGGCGATTATAAAAATCTGATTAATTTAGCCAATACATTAAGTGGTGATGCGGCGCGAAATATTGACCCTAAACAAGTGTACATTGCAGGTTTATCATCTGGGGCGGCAATGGCTGCACAAACGGCTTGTGTAGCGCCTGATGTATTTGCCGGGGTTGCACCAAGCGCCGGGCCGACCATCGGCACAAGTTCAAGTGGGGCAATTTCGACTTGTGAAACAGTGTCTGAAAACACCTTTGTATCCCGCTGTGAAAGCTATGCTGGCAGTTATAAAGATCATTTTGCCACCCAAATAGCGGCAATAGGTCACGGCACTGCCGATACCACAGTCAATACCTGTTATAACCAGCAAAACGCAGATGGCTTTGCTGCGCTTTATGGGGTTAATCAACTTTCAGGCACGACGACAATAAGTGATGATGCAACGCGTACCGCTGAGCTGTCACTTTGGCAAGACAATCGGGTTGCTATGCTGTGGTTTAATAATTTGGATCATTCGTGGTCGGGCGGGCAAGGTGCGTCTGGGGATTATGTGGCGGCAAACAGCATTAATTTTGCAACCTATCTCGGTGAGTACTTTGCGGCTAATAATAAACGAGTTGATCGTAATGCAGGCCCTGAAATTAGTAATTTAACTGCCACAGACAGTAATAACCAGCTCACCATTACTGGCAGTGCAATCGACCCAGAAGGCAGTGTAACGAATGTTGATATTAACGTGTATAACCTAGCCGGTGGCGCGGCAAGCTTAATTGAGTCACTGAACGTGCAAGTCGATGCGAATAATACATTTAGCGGGGTGACAAGTGCACTCAACGATGGTCTTTATGAAGTGCGTGTAAGTGCCACAGATAACGAAGCGAAACAAGGTGATGAAGCTAATCTTACGGTACGTGTAGGGCCAGAACCAGCAGCTACAGCACCGGTACTGAGTGATACTGCGGCAAGTGTAAACGGGCAGTGCGCTACAGTAACGGGCACGGTGATTGATGATAATCAAAACTTAAGTAGCGTTGTGGTAAGTTTTAGCAATGGTGATGTGACGGCTACAGTAAATGGGCTTGAGTACTTTGCTGAGCAATGCAATTTGGCTGGTGGCAATAATACCGCAGTGATCACCGCGAGCGATGATACTTTGCTGACATCAACAGATAGCATTAGTTTTGTCATCGATGCTGGCGTGACAGGCGATTACAATCTTCATATCAACGAAGGCCATATTAGCTGGGGCGAAGGTTATTCTGCCTGTTATTTAGCGTTTGGAACCGCTGCATTTACTATGCGCGAGTATTCAGCGGGTACCAATCAATGTCAGTGGATTGCTGATGATGACTCAAGTTGTGCAGGGCCATTACAAGCATGCAAAACCACCACAGAACCGACTAATGACGCAGACAACGATGGTGTGCTCGACGGCGCAGATAATTGCCCGAATGTAGCAAATGCTGATCAAGCTGATAACGATAATGACGGGATTGGTAATGTGTGTGACAGCACTCCAGATGGTGAAACGAGTGACTCTGACAGCGATGGTGTCAGTGATAGCCTAGATAACTGTCCGCTGGTGGCCAATAGTGATCAGATAGATAGTGATGCAGATGGTGTGGGTGATGCGTGTGACTCAACACCGAATGGTGATTACCAATGCAGCGAAACCACTTCAAGCAACTATGCACATGTGCAAGCAAACCGCGCAACCACCAATGGTTCTTACGCCTATGCGGTGGGCTCAGGTGATAATTTAGGTCTTTATAATACCTTTTATACCAGTACTTTAGCGCAAACTAGTGCTGGGTATTATGAATTAGGCAATTGCCCTAATTAATAGATGTGTGTCGCCCAGCCGGGCGACACTTCTTTCTAAACAGCGTTTAAAGCTTATACGTAAGAGTGAGGCTACCGTTTGTTGGCGCGCCATAATAACCCACGGTTTGTAAGCTATTAATGTACTGCTCATCAGTAATATTATTAACGTTTGCCTGTACTGCAACTTGGTCATTAATATTCCAACGCGCGAAGGCGTTTAGCAGGGCGTAACTATCTTGCTTAACATTGTAATCAGTGCTTTCGATTTTAGATTGCCAACGACCATTTAAACCAACAACCACTGCATCTGTTAACGTATAATCTACTGTTACACCGACAACATCGCGAGGTGCCCATTTATTAGTGTCATCACCATTTTCATCAGTTACATCAATATGTGTATAAGATGCGACGATATTCATAGCGTCGGTGATTTTACCTGTGACTTCAAATTCATAGCCTTCTGACTCAATAGACACGCCTTCATAGTAATAAATACCATCTTCAGTGAGGCCCGCATATTGCGCAAAGTTATCTTGCTCTGCAGTAAAATAAGCAAATGTTGTCATTAAGGCATCATCAAACCAAGAAGCCTTAACACCGGTTTCAAAGTTAGTGCCTTTGGTAGGTGCTAAATATTGGCCGTTGTAATCAGCTTGTTCTTGTGGCTGATAAATATCTGAGTAACTGGCATATAAGTTTAAATCGTCGTTTAACTTATAGGTAAAACCGATATATGGGCTTGTCTCGCTCTCATCATTATCGATAGATGCACTGGCATTCATGCCTGAACGTTCAAACTCAATAGCGTTAAAACCAACCACGGTAAATAATTTATCAGTAATATTTAACTGAGCCGAGCCAAAGTAACGGGTTAGCTTTTGTTCAATATCTGAATACAGAACCGGTGTTAACCAATCAGGTTCTGGGATCGCATCTAAATCGTATGGGAACGCAGGCGTTGGTCCGTAAGCCGGTGTATTTGCAAAATCAAACGGGTGTTGATACATCACATCATCACTTTTTGCATGGCTTACTCCAAAGCTTGCTTGGTGCTCTTTACCAAACAATTCAAAGGCACCAAATGCTTTGATTTCAAATAAGTCAGCATCCACTTCGCTATCATAACGACCCGGCCAACCACTTAGGCCAAGATTGGTGTCTTTATCAATGCTGCCACTGGCATAAAATAGTTTGTCTTGCTCTTCAAAACCACGGAAGTTGTAGCTCGCTTGAAGCTGCCATGCGTTTGCAAAAACATAGTTGTATTCAACAAACGCTGAGGTGTTAATGGTGTCCCACATTGTCCACTCTTGGGTGGTTGTGTCGCTGACATCCCATTTAGCTTGCGTACCATCTGTGTAGTTATAAACAAGGCCGCCCCAAGTATTGCCATCGGTATCAGCGTCTTGATATGAGTAACCCATAGTAACCGTTGAGTTATCAGTAAGCTGACCATCTACCACCGCAGAGAAAAACTCGCGATTGTTCTCAAGGCCATCTAGGTATGATTCTTTATCTTCTGCGGCAGCCACAAAACGAGCAGCCCAACTACCTGATTCGGTTAATAATAATGAGTAGTCAGCTTGTAAACGTTTAAAATCCCATGAGCCAACAGAGACACCGATTTCGCCGCCGTTTTCGTTTTTAGGGCGTTTGCGTACATAGTTAAGCGTACCCGATGCATTACCTACACCAGTGAGTAAGCCATTGGCACCACGAATAACTTCAATTTTTTCGTAGCCATATGCTTCCATTGCGCCGGTAACGATCCCCCAGTCATTCGGTAAGCCAACTCCATCGATTTGTGTATTCTTAATTTCAAAACCACGCGATGTATAGTTGGTACGGTTCGTTTCCCATTCTTCAACATTGATACCCGGGGCTAAGCGTAAAGCATCATTAATGTTAAAAGCGGAATAATTTTTTAGCTGCTCAGCAGAGATCACACTGATTGATTGCGGCGTTTCATCAATTTCTAATGCTAAACCTGTTGCGCCTTCACTAATACGGTTTTGACGTATGCCAACAATTTCGATTTTTTCGAGATTAGCTTCTACGTCAGCTGTTTGCTCCGCAAAACTGATTTGAGGGTAAAGTGCACAAAGAATAGCGGTTGCAACAGGCAACTGAGTGAATTTCATTTTTATCTCCGCGTGTTATTTAGCTGGTTTTTAGGGTTTTTGTGTTTGATAAGGAAACAATTTGCGGGTAAGTTATCACAAATGATAATAACTATCATCATCATTTATCGCAAATGGTGATATGTTAATATAAATAAGTTTAAAAAATTAGTTTTTGAAATGCTCTTGAGGTGCTTATATTAATTCGGCTAATTAAGAGAAGTGTTTTTAGGTAATAAAACCTGAGTGATATTAGGCAAAAATTTGTTGCTAAGTTGTTCTCAGAAATTGAACCTCGATTGCTTTAGCTGGTGCGCCTATAAAGCTATAAATAAGCTAATTTTAAAGCTAGTAGTGAAAGGTGTTATTTTTAAAAATAATTAAGCTTTATTGCCATTTAATGAAATTCAAATGAAGTAAACACAAAAAAGGCGCCAGTTGGCGCCTTAAATTCGGGGTATTTTATTTTCTTCGCAGAGAATACGTATCATGACCTATTAGCGTTACAGTTTGGGCAAGACTTACCTCTTCAATATCCATTACAACCACACGCTCTCTAGAGTGAAGGACTTCTGAATCAAGAGATTGCTCTTCTTGAAGCATATAGAAGTGATTACCAATCTGGCCACCACTATGATCGATATTAGCTTCGTGAAGACTGTATTCTTTGTAGCCAGCAACAGTCTCTAGCGTTCCAGATGTACCAGAGCCAGGTAAAATAGCAAGGTACGAAACACGCTCAGCAAAGTGTCCTTCATTCAAGCTTTCTTGCTCGTAAAATGCTGCATCAAATCCAGTGCTCGTTAGGTTAGCAGCGCGCGTATAGACGGTGTGGCTTCCATTGAAAGTCTGTACTTGTAAAAACAAATATGGCTGTTTTTCAAATGAGTCTTTGAACTCAACAGCTTTATATTCTCTCGTGCCACTTAACATAAAGCTGCCAACCTCAACAATAGTGCCATCATTCATAGTGTAACGGCCTTCATCCATTGCTAGAAAGTCAAACGACTCAACATCTTTATGAGCATCTTTGATGTATTGCCATTTTTGAAATGAGACAGCATAGCTATTGTCGCTTACATTGGTTAATCTTAGCGCTCCACCATTAGGATCATTATTAGTAGGCGCCGATGTGAAGATAGCCGGTGCTGTAAAATATTGGTCAGCAAAGTCGAATGACTTCCATTTGGCACCCAGTTGGTCCATCACTTTTTCTGAATAATAAGCGATACCTTCGTTCTCGATTAAACAAGGCGCTTGCGTGTAACATTCCGTCGTATTTTGCGTATTAGTCGTTAAATCATTGATACGTACAGGCAAGCTTGCAACAAAACATGATTTACCCGTGTATGGGCTTAATTTATAAAGTTTTGATTCGTTTTTGTCACCATGGTCATTGATAACTGAGCGACTGATGATAATGTCACCTTTTTGACTCAGTGTTGCACCACCAACATTTACTAAGTTGTGTTCAGCAAGCTTTGTGTATTGATAATTGCTTTGATCAACACTGTAAACCGATGTCGCAGTGATCAGGAAAAGTTCGCCATTTTTGATAACTAAATCAGCTCGGCTTAAGCCTTCAACATCACTAAAGTCTGCAAGCTCAGTTGTACTACCTGTATTTTTATCAATTTTTAGTAGCTTAGAATAACTAACTGCAATTAATGAGTCAGTTTGAGGATCATAGGTTAAACCAATAACAGAACTCGTTCTGCCAACAGAAACATGCTCACCTGTAGCATGGTCTAAATACGCTAAACGACTATATTTAAACTTTTCGCCTTGGATTGGCAACTGTGATGATTGCTCTTCACTAATATTAAGGTGAGAGGTATCAACTTTGTACTCTAGTGGAATAGGTGATGAAACATAATAAGTTCGGTTTGTTGTTTCATCATAAGCAATAGCCGATGAGCTAAATTTAGCGATTGAATCGGCTTTAGCTGTTTTATTTTGTTCGTCTAGGCTAAACATAATGCCAAGTTCGCCTCGGCCTGAATTCATCGCAAACAACTCGCCCTGACAGCTATTTGCAGTTGCATTGCTTGCTGTCATAACACCAGCAACAGCAAGGGTCGATAATAACAAGTTATTTTTCTTAGACATACGTATATTCCACTAGTTAGTACATTAGGATACAAAGCAAAAAGGTGAGCCTTGTATTAATAATGAGCATTATAGTGAGAACAGTAACTTTACGAATGCCGAGAAAAGCTGTTTTTAAGTCTTTAAATTAATCCTTTACTATTAAAAATTGACTCTTTTAGAGTCAATCAATCACATTTCTGACTTTTCTGATCCTCCTCCGATGAGTGAGACATTGTGCTGCCAACAGAAGCCGTGATAACCAATAAAATCGCTAACCACTGCCATACACTAAGCAACTCAGCTAAAATAATAAATCCAGCAAGTGCAGCAATGGCAGGTTCTAGGCTCATCATGATGCTAAAGCCTTGTGCTGGCATATTACGCAGCGCAACCATCTCTAAAGTGTATGGCAGCGCACTTGACATGATGGCGACTAAAATACCAAGCGGCAGAACTTCCCAGCTCAAGAGTGCTGCGCCTTGTGAAGCTGCGCCATAAGGTACAAGTACAATCGCGGCAACGCTCATCCCCATAGCAACCGTCATCCCGCCAGAGCCTTGGTTACCTGTTTTTTTGCCGAACAAAATATAAAACGCCCAACAGGCACCAGCCGCAAGGGCTAGAATCACACCGACGGGGTCGAGGCTGTCTTCGCCTTTCATATCAGGTAATAATAAAATAATGCCTGCAATAGCACAGGCTACCCAGAATAAATCGCGCTTTTTACGTGACGAAAGTAAAGCAACTGCAAGGGGACCGGTAAACTCCAGCGCAACACCTATTCCTAAAGGGATACGCTCAATTGCGTAATAAAATAGAATGTTCATACCACCTAAGCTCAGACCATAGATGATAATCGGCATGCGTTGACCCATTGGCGGAAGCGCGCGCCAAGGTTTAAACACAAGGCACAAAATGGCAGCTGAAAAACCCAAGCGTAGGGCAGTGGTTCCCTCAGGGCCTATTATAGGAAATAATTGCTTTGCAACAGAGGCTCCCGATTGAATGGTAACCATTGCAAGAAGTACGCAAATAACAGCAACAAAAAACGGTGGGATGGTGCGTTGCATCACTGTCCTTATGAATTATTAAGAGCTTAAGTTTGCGGCGATTTTACTGATGTTTTAGTTTATAAGAAACGTTTTTCGTTAAATGGACATGGATTATCGATAAAGCTGTTGTGTGCGCAACGGAACACGTCAAGTTGCGGAAAATGTAGTCTAAATTAGATTGGATTATGCTGCCTTTAAGTTAATTAAAGCCAGCATAATTTATCTTTTAATTAGCTCAATTTAAAACGATTTATCTGCTTGTTTAAATTATTTGCCAAGCTAGCCAGTTTACTCGATGAATCCGATATGCTTTGCGTTTGTTGCTGTGATTTTCGGCTGGTGTCTTGTACTTCGTTTAAGCGTTGGGCTATTTCTTCGGTCACTTGAGATTGCTGCTCAGATGCAGAAGCAATGGTCATATTAGCATCCGAAATAGCTTTTGCTTGCACGCTAATTTCATCAAGCATATGGCCCACTTTTTCTGAATTTACCACCGCCTCTTTTATTTGCGTATCACTTGCGCGGATCCTTTGCGTCACAGCATTGGTTGCCGTTTGTAACGAGTTAATTTTATCTTGGATCTCAAGAGTAGAGCTTTGCGTACGACTAGCCAAAGTTCTTACTTCATCAGCAACAACTGCAAACCCTCGCCCTTGTTCACCGGCTCTTGCAGCTTCGATTGCGGCATTAAGTGCCAGTAAATTAGTTTGTTCAGCAATGTTACTTATAACACTTAAAATAGCAGTTACTTCATTCACTGAGACTTCCAGTTGGTTAAGGTCTGTTAGTGATTTGGTTAAGGTATTGGCCACTGACTCAACAGAGCTCACTCCTTGTTGTACAACTTGCAAACCTTCTTTGGTTTTTTGATTGGCAGAGGTCGCACTGTTTGCTGCTTCTGCACAGTTTTGTGAAACTTCTTTAACGGCCGTTGAGTTTTCATAGACAGAGCTTGAAATCACTTCAATTGCTTGGCTTTGAATATCATTCAACGTTTTGGCCTGTCGTGAAATTTCATCGAGGCTTTTTGCTGCTACTTGGGCCTGCTCTGAATGATCATGAATTTCTTTAAGAAGCTGGGAAAGCTTATCAACCATAACGTTAAAGGTGCTCGCAAGCTGACCTATTTCGTCATCAGCTTTATGGTCAATATAACAAGATAAATCACCTTCAGATATACGCTTAGCTTCATCAATTAAGGCATGGGTTGCTTTAATCACTTTTTTCTCTAATTGCCAGTAACACACTATCAAGGTAGCTATAATGGTCAGCACTAAAACGGTGCTAGTTAAACTTAAGGTGACCACACGGTCATGATTACTTTTTACTTCTGCGGCACTTTTTTTCTCAATTGAACTTAAAAATGCTTTCACGGGTTGCTGAATTTTCTCAACTTCTGCCATGTAAGCCGCGTTGGTTAAAAGCTCGATAGCTTGCACCCATCTTTTATGTTCGCTTACGGTTAAGTTATTTGTATCACGACCAAGCAAATCACTGACTAGGCTAAAGGCTTTTTCTTCTGTTTCGACTAGTTTGAGTGATAAGTCGTTGGATTTTTGCAAGAGAGCTAAATCATCAGCAGCCACATTAAAAGCTCTTAAGCGCTGTACATAACTTTTCTTTTCGCCATTAAGCCAAGCAGCTTTTCCTTGAATTTGATCAACAAGATTTTGGTATTCCACTTTATAGCGAGGGTCTAAGGTTACAACATGTTGACGAGCAAGTTCTGTAAGGTGAATCGAATTTGAAGATGAAAACTTAGCAAGGTGGCTTAGTTCATAACGCTGTTGCGCCGACTCCATACTTTCTTCTTGTCCTGATTGTAGAAATAAAATTATGAGGAGTAGGCCGGTTGCAAGGGTAATGGTAGCCGCAAAAACCGCTCTTAATAAAAATCGTATAGACAAGGCTAATTCTCACAAATTAAATAATGCATGATTTAAACATAGTGCAATAACCTGCAACCGCAAAAAATATTGTTACAAATGATTATTTATTAAAAAGGTTAATTTAAGGAAAGTTAAAAGTCTTAATTATTAATAAAATGGTATGAGTTTTGCTGTGTCTAGCCTTTTTGCCAAGGAAGACAAAATGTTGACGATCAATTCGCCACGACTACGAACGCCAAATTTACTGCAAAATACGCAATCTATCACCTCAACCTATGAGAAGTTAGCTTCTGGAAAGCGTATAAACTCTGCTAAAGATGACGCTGCAGGCCTACAAATAAGCCATCGATTAACAACGCAAATAGCAGTAAAGCAGCAAACGCTTAGAAATTTACAAGATGGGATCAGCTATGGGCAAGTGGCAGATGCTGGGTTATCCGAGCTAACAGACTCGCTTCAACGCATGCGAACTTTAGCCCTTCAAGCCGCAAATGGCTCAAATACAGATATCGATAGAGAAGCGTTAAATGAAGAGTTTTCACAGTTACGAGATCATATAAACAGCGTTGTAGCCAATACAGAAATTTTTGGTAAAAAACCATTAATGTCTAAGCCTGAGCAAGAGACGAATTTAGATAATGTACCTGTATTGAATGAGGTGTTTTCTAATAATGTTCAGCAAGGAATGAGATCAGGGGATGTTTCTTTAGGCCTAATACCTGCAGGTTCAACGAACGTTAGAATTCAAATAAATGATAATGGTGCGAATGATGATTTAAATCTATTTACCCAAACTGGCGAGCATTTAGTGGGGCAAGATTTATCGTCTGTGCAATCTAGAATTGAAGCAAATCTATTTACTCCAGCAAATGGTTACCAAGGAACAGAAACATATAGCAATGGCAATTTATTTACGGGGGGAGGTTTTAATTTCCCAGCTGTAAATAGTCAAACAATTAACGGAATGAACTTTACCTACTCGGGGAATGGTAACCCAAGCTCAGGAAGTTCAAATGAAGAAATATTCATTGATAATGTAACCGAGCCGCTGCTTCTTACTGTGATTGGCTCGGGGATGTTTCGAATTACTGCCAGTTGGGATTCTTTGGGGAGTTTAAATTCATCATCTGCTGAATCAAGTGATGGTCCAATGATGGTAACATCAACAGACCAAGCGGTCGGTGAAGATGGTTATATTATATTTGAAGATATCGATGCCAGTGCTGGCTCTTTAACGATTGACGGCATTACTATAAGCAGCGAAGACTTGGCTCAAAATGCAATTGCCAGAATCGACACTGCATTGTCGCGTATCGGTGGGTTTAGAGCTGAAATCGGTGCAAAAATGAACGCTATTGAGTCAACTATGCGCAATCAATCTAATCAATCGTCGATGCTAAGCTCAGCAAATCAGCGAATTGAAGATACTGATTTTGCAAAAGTAATGGCAGAAAAAGTATCTCTAGATATTGTTCAGCAAGCGAGTGTTAGTGTTGCTATGCAAGCAAGGGATATTACTAAGAATGGAATTTTGAGTTTGTTAGGGCAACTAGAATAGTTGCCCTTAAAAGCTAATAGCGTTTATCTGCAGGATAGACAACACCAAGCTGACTTCGCGCTTCATCAAGCACTGCCATGACTTGCTTTGAAAGTGCATGGGTATTAACTGATGACTCAATTTGTCCTGCATTGGCCGCTTGAATAAAGTGGCTTACTTCATGGCGCATAAAGTGTTCATCAAATGGCTCAGAGAGTTCTTCGACCGTGCCATCGTTACCAATATATTGCATACGCTTTAATAAAGAGACAGCTTCGATACGAATACGGCCTTTTTCACCTTGAATTTCAGTAAAATTATCGCCTTGTGAGATTTTAGAGTAGCTTATTACTGCTTGTTTATCGGCATAATTTAATAATACATCGCCGGCGCCATCAACACCGGTTTCAAGTAACACACCACTGGCTTTCACACTCTGAGGCGCGCCCCATAAAGCGAGTAAAATATACAGCGGATAAATACCTAAATCGACTAATGCGCCGTTAGCAAACTCCGGTAAAAAGGTATTTGGGCGCTCACCATTTTTATACTTATCGTAACGTGATGAGTACTGACTATATTGACCAATATATTTGCGAGGTACGCCAATTTTAGTGAGGGCACTTTTTAAGCGAGCAAAGTTTGGTAAATGCGTGGTCATCATCGCTTCCATGTATAAGCGTTGATTTTCTTTAGCTGCTTCGATAATCAGCTCAAGCTCTACGCTGTTTGCTGCCGAAGGCTTTTCACCTAAAACGTGTTTACCCGCTTTTAAACACATAACAGCATAGTCTTTGTGTAAGCTATTTGGTGCCGCAATGTAGACGGCATCGACCAGAGTGTCTTGGCATACTTGTTCAATATTGGTAAACACTTTAGTGTCTGTCATGTCGTGCTTTGCAAGGAAAGACTCACCTGTTTGCTGCTCTCGAGAGCAAACGCCATACAAGGAGAATTGTTCAATTTGTTTGGCTGCGCTCAAAAGCGTGTCGCTTATAAAATTGGTACCTACAATCACAAAGTTCATGGTTACTCCTCGTTGTTTTGTGCAAGCCATGCTTGCCAATCCTGTTCAAATTTTTCCATCTGTTTGTGCTTTTTGCTTAACAAATGTTTGTCTTCGTCTTCTTGAGCCATATAAGGGCCAACGCGACATAATGCACAGTGTTTATCACCTAAATAAGCGGGTAAAGTCAGCTTAGCTGTAATGTTGTTGTCAGTTTTTTCGCTAAATACATAGGTAATGCCACTGGTGTCTTTTACATGTTTATCACGGTCAACATTGCGAATTTTATAGCCTGGGAATAAATTAATATCGAATGGCATTTGGCCTAAATAATGGCACTTTAGCCCCTGATTTAAGCTGCCTTCAATATTCCATTCGCGATACGGTTTTACATCTTTAGAGGTGATGTAACACAGCATTGGGCCGTTTTTATCTAATGCAAACTGACTTGCGTAGTCTAGATAGCGATGCAACAAGGCACGGTTTAAAACATTCATACCACCTTGTTGGGTATTTGCTTTAAATGCTGCCTCACCTTTAAATGCGGGTATAAGTGGAAATTGAAAAATAACTACATCGAAACGTGCATCGACTAAGCGCAGCCACGAGTCTGGCTTTGTTACATCAAATTCAGTGAGTGTAGTTACATTTAGTTGTTGCAATGCGGTTAGTGCATTGTCGGCATATTTTTGCTCAATAGTGTTTGCATCATCATAAGTCGAAGCAACAAGCTTGGTTGGTTTTATATGACGAGCTATGGCGTGCGAAAATGACAAATCACCATCGCCTACCGTCAAAATGCGCCAACTTGGGTCTAAAAACATGTCGTTATTTGCCTTGTTCTGGCGCTGTTTCAACTGTATTTTTTGGGCAAAGCGCTAAACGAGTTTTTAGCCCTTCAATGGCAATTTGTTTAAAGATCAAGTTAAAGCTAATCAAAACGGCAATAACGATATGAATAGGACCGTGCGTAAACCCTGCGTCGGTGTCAAAGAGCATTAAACCGAAAAGCAAAAACATGGTGGCTAAAAATATTTCAATCAACTGATTAGAATATATCTTTAAAGTACCTTGGTTTTTGTGATCTTTTTTAATGTGGATAGCACAAAAAAAGGGAATCACTTTAATTTTAAAGTGAGCGCCTTTTTCAACGTAATTTTCGCCGAGTAGGTCTAGTTTGGCGCGCAATTGATCTATCATAGCAAGTCCTTAAGAAACTGAGCCGCGGATGTTACCGCAAACCGGGCTAAAGGGCTACTCAGGATAGATGCTGATGCCAATTACAAAGATGTGACAAACAAAAACGACTGAGGTTAAAACAAATCGCATTTTCTGGTAATCAACATGGTAATTTTGCCACTGCGGTGAAGTTTTCTCGAATAATAATACAAGCCAAAAACTTGCTGCTAACCAACCTAAAGCCCATGGTGTTGGCAGAAAACTTAAAAACCCAATAGGTAAAATAGGAATAATCGCTTTGATTGCATCTGCATGGCTTTGCTGGCCTGCATGCCATAAGTTACCAGCCATAAAGGCAAAAATAGCAATACTGTAAAAGGTGAAAAATTCTAAATTAACTGCGCTACTGCCTGCGATAAGTGGCCAACCAACGCAGCCTAAAAACGGTAGTAAACCCAAGTAACCAAGTTGAATGTGATTAATAAACTTTTCCATAATGACCTTTAAACTGCCGAACTGGTATAAAATAACTCGTAGTTATTTTATACCAGTTATGCGGCTAAAACGATCGCTTTATTATTGGCGTAATTCACGACGTAAAATTTTGCCTACCGTTGATTTTGGTAATTGCTCCATAAAAACGATTGACTTAGGTACTTTATAAGCACTTAGGTTTTCGCGGCAATAATCAGTCACTTGTTGCTCATCAACCTGCTCTTTTAAGGTTATGTAGGCACAGACGCGCTCGCCGGTTTTTTCATCTTTTGCGCCTATTACAGCGGCTTCGCAGATAGCCGGGTGCTGGCAAAGTACATTTTCAACTTCGTTAGGGTAAACATTAAAGCCAGAGACAATAATCATGTCTTTTAAACGATCTACAATTTTGTAGTTACCGCTTGGCAGTTTTAGGCCTACATCTCCGGTTTTGAAAAAGCCGCGTTTCATGCACTTATCGGTTTCATCTTGGCGTTGCCAGTAACCCATCATCACCTGTGGGCCTTTAACAACTATCTCGCCAGACTCACCGTCAGCAACAGGTTCATCATTTTCATCCCAAATCTCAACTGTGGTGTTTGATAATGGGCGGCCAATACTGCCAATCTCTTCTTTTTTAAAGTCGTTTAACGTCGCAACTGGCGAGGTTTCTGATAAGCCATAGCCTTCTGTGATTGTGCAACCTGTGGTGCTCATCCATGCATCAGCAGCTGCGTGTGTTAGAGCTGCGCCCCCTGAGACTGTCATTTTTAGGTTTGAAAAATTCAGGGCTTTAAAACCAGGATGCATACACAAGCCAATAAATAAGGTGTTAATGCCAGAAAAGTAATTAATTTCAAATGGTTCAATTTGCTTTACTAAGGCATCTAAATCACGAGGATTTGGTATAAGTACATTAAATTGCCCCATTGCGAATAGGCCAACCATATTCACCGTAAAGGCGTAAATATGATAAAGCGGAAGTGGACAAATACCCGTTTCTTGGCCAGGGGTTAAAATTTCGTCAAAGCGTTCATTCATTTGCTCGGCATTAGCTAAGATATTGCCATGACTAAGCATTGCAGCTTTAGCAACTCCTGTTGTTCCCCCCGTATATTGCAAAACGGCAATATCATCACGGCTTGCTTGGTGTGGTTTAAGTGGAGCGAGTTTTTCCCCTTGGTGAATGAGTTCAGGTAATGACAATTGGCCCGGTTGCAGTGAAGGTTCACCCACCGCTGAAGTAACAATCACTTTTTCTATGGAGGTTTGACTAATGATGGTGGCTAGTTTATCGGTGAGTGCGTCCAGTATTACGATGGCATTTACGCCTGCGTCATTGAACTGATGAAGCATTTCACGAGCAGTGTAAAGCGGATTGGTATTAACAACGATTAATCCGGCACGAAATGCAGCATAAGTAACAACAGGGTAGTCAACTATATTAGGCAATTGGATCGCGATTCGGTCGCCAACCTTAAGGTTACTTTGCTGTTGAAACCACTGAGCTAAGTAACGAGATTGCTGTTCGATTTGTGAATAAGTAAGTGTTTTACCCGCACTATTATAGGCTGGGAGTTCTGCATAGGTTTGACATGTTTGGTCTATCAATTGCGTGAGGTTATCATGTGTGTTCATGGTTGTTCCTTAGCGTGTTGTTCTTATTAGTTGTTGTTTTATGAGGCGATCCATTACAGAGTCCATAACCCAATTGGGTAAATAACGGCTCATGACATAAGTTAGTTTAGATTGTAAGCCGAGGATCACCATTCGTTTTTGTTTATCTAAGCTTTTTACTATTTGCTTAGCTGTGTCAGCAGCATTTTCTGAGGCGTTATGTGCTTTGTTGAAACACATCAAGCTGAGTTTAATTTTGTTTGGCTTAAATGTTTGGCGTAGTTCCTTTGCAAGTATCAATACACTTGGTTCTGGTGAAACTTGAGCTTTATTTGTAACAGGAACCATTAATGCAAGGTGGCTATTCATCGCCAGCTCTGGGCTTATAGCTGTGGCAATGTTTCGTAGTGCAAGAGCGTGTTCACTGTTGGTTATTTCATCCGAATGGTCACAATAAATTGCCAATTCAGGTTTACCAATAGCGGCAATTGCATTATTTACTTGGATTTGTAACCCTTCAATATCGCAGATATGGGTGGCAAAAAATTCTATATATTGATTGCTGTGTGTAAGGCTACACAAGGTTTGCTTTGTTATATCGCTAAATTGCTTGTCGAATAACGCAACATCATCACCACGACGAATATATTGCTTTGCTAATTCGAACCCAATACCACTATTACTACCGGTAATAAACACTCTTCTTAACATTACACGACCACTGATTAGCGAAACTAGCTAGTCAATATATATAAATTGTTAACCAATTAATTAACTTTATACGACCTGTTTTTAGCTTTTTGCGCCATTATAATCAATGTGACTTACGATAGTCTTTTGGTGGCATGCCATACCAGCGTTTGAATGCTCGGGTAAATTCGCTGTAATTAGAAAAGCTTAAGATATCTGAAATGTTTGATAAGCTTAGGCTTGATTCAGTTAAATATTGGTGAGCTAAATTGCAACGAACTTCATCAACGAGTTCGCGAAATGTTGTGTCATACTGGGCTAAATGTCGCTGTAGACTTCGCGCACTCATTGACAACTTTTCAGCGATTAAATTAACACCAAATTGTTCATGAAGTAGATATTGTTTTATAAGCACTTCAACATGTTCACAAATATTTTCGCGCTTAGACTCGTTCGGGTGTCCAAGTTGTTGGCTAAGAATAGAAAACAACTGCTTATCTGAGTTCTTAATGGCTAACTTTAGGTATTTTTTCTCAAACACTAATGCGGTATGAGCACAGTTAAATACTGGTATTTGACCAAGGGCTTGGCGGTATACACTGGTGTTTGCATCACAGCTGTGAGGCAGTTCTAAGCGGTAAAGTTTTATTTGGTCATCGGTTAATTGTTTTAAAAGATTAACCCCAACACTCAGAGCTAGGTCTGCTCCGTGATATACACCGACTTTTAAACTACTGCGCACTAAAAAAGACAGTTTTACAAAGTCTTGGCCACTTTCGAGCAACAGATCAGCACTATTTTGATGAATATGATAGTACTTGGTTAGGTTTTTTAACGCCATTTCAAGAGTCTCGCAGTTACCCATCAAATAACCAACCGAACCTAAGATGTTGAGACTTTGCCAACGACCTAGCTCTAGGCCGAAATAGGGCAGGTTTAATTCTTTCGCTGTGATTTCTAGTAACTCAATGAGCTGCTGATATTGCACAAAATTATTGGGCTCAATGAGCTGTTTTCTATCTAAGCCTACGCGCTCTAATAGTGCATCTGGGTTTACTAATTTACTTTCAATCAGTTCGACATAGCCATGTAAAGCAGATGCTCTAATTAGGTCAGGTGTGTGTGTTTTGCGAGGCATAGTTTGCTCTTTTTTAGTGCGTTGGCGTAAAAAGTAAAAAATTTTGCGTAAAAAGTAAAGTAATACAGGTCATTAAAGTTTAACAATGTATTAACCAAATGGCCTGCTAAATGCAATTGAGGCTGTAACGTGCTTAGAGGAACACACAATGAACTACTCAAAAGTTTTTATAAGTGGTGGTAATGGCTTTATTGGCCGCACGCTGGCGCGCTACTTTAAAGCGAATGGAGTCGATGTATGCGGCGTTGATTTAACGCCCTGTAAAGAATTCAATATTGTTGCAGGTAACTTGAATGAGCCTGCTGGCTGGCGTTCATTATTGAATGACTGTGATTTGGTTATTCATACTGCGGCAATTGTCTCAAATGCGTTTAGTTACAAGCAAACATGGCAGGCGAATGTAGGCTGGACGAAAAACTTACTTGATGCAGCGGTCGCAGCAAACACAGTAAGGCGCTTTATTCATATTTCGTCGACTGCCATTTATGGCAGTGATTGGCAAACAGATATTAAAGAAGATGCGCCTTTGTTACCTGATGGGCGAGCCTATAACGACTCAAAAATGATGAGTGAACATTTAGCGCTAAGCTATCACGCCAGTAAAAAACTCAATGTAACAATAATTCGCCCTGGCGATGTTTATGGCCCAGGTTCAAAGCCTTGGATAGCTTACCCATTGCAAGAAATCGCCAAAGGCACGTTTATGGTGCCACAGGGCATGTTCGGCCCTGTTTATATTGATGATTTAGTGAGAGGCATTTATCAAAGTGCCATGAGCGAGGGGGCAAATGGTGAGATTTTTAATCTATCGGGCCCAGAGCAAGTAACTAATCAAACTTATTTTAATTATTTAGCGCAAGCACAAGGGAAAAAGCACGTAACAGTTGTGAACTTGTCCTTAGTGCTAAAACTAACGGGCTTTATAGAGTGGTGTTATCACCTTTTTGGTAAAACCACCGATATCAATCCATCAACTATGCGCATGCTAAGCCGAAAAAGTGCGGCATATAGTAGTGAAAAAGCGCACCGTGTTTTTGGCTATCAACCTGAATTTACCTTACAGCAAGGTATGCAACATGCGTTGCAGTGGGCGTATGAGCAAGGGCTTTGTAAAGAAGAGCCACGCACTAATACCGTAGAAGCAAATTAAAGACAACTAGTTAACTTATTGAAAGAAAATGAAAAGAGGGCACACACATGGCATTACCAGATATTATTAACCATCAAGATTTCTTACTGACAATTCATACCAATGATGAAAAGCTAATCAAAAACGCCTTACCGGGCGTGCATATCTACCCACTGATGCTGGATTCTGAAAATGGAGTATGGGTTTTGCGTGTTTTATTTGAACCAGGTACGGTTTTACCAAAACATTTTCATACTGGTGTTGTGCACTTATATACGTTAGCGGGAAGTTGGCACTACACTGAATATCCAGATGATTTACAAGTAGCGGGCAGCTATTTATTTGAGCCAGGCGGTTCGATTCATCAATTTCAAGTACCTGAAGACAACACTGAAGTGACAGATACCTTTATGGTGGTTATGGGATCTAACATCAATTTTGATCCTGATGGCAACTATATGAACATTATGGATGCAGGTTGGATTGAGCAAGTGATGTTAGCAGCTGCAAAAGAGCAAGGAATTGAGCCTAACTACATTAAACCTAAGAGCTTATACGGCTTTAGCAAATAATTTTATTCCCTGAAGCAAAGCCCTTAATTGCAGTAAGCTATTGAGGGCTTTATATTTATTACGGGTTATTTGTAGTTCAATCTAAAAAATAAATCAATTTAATCTAAACAATCAATTTTATTTTAATCGCTCACACCTCTATTGTATTAATCAAGCAGACGCAAGGCTGCGTTAATTAAACTTTTTTAAATACATCAATGAGGAATACTATGAGCACTTCATTAATTAACACAAAACTACAACCATTCAATTCAACAGCTTACCACAATGGTGACTTTGTAGAACTAACAGAAAAAGACGTGCTAGGTAAGTGGTCAATCTTCTTCTTCTACCCAGCAGATTTTACTTTTGTATGTCCGACTGAGCTTGGTGATGTTGCAGACTACTACGAGCAACTACAAGAAATGGGTGTTGAAGTTTACTCAGTATCAACCGACACGCACTTCACTCACAAAGCATGGCACGATACGTCTGAGACAATTGGTAAAATCAAATTCCCAATGATTGGTGACCCAACAGGTCGTATTACACGTAACTTCGGTGTGATGATTGAAGATGAAGGTCTTGCACTTCGCGGTACATTCGTAATGAACCCTGAAGGCGAAATCAAAGTAATCGAAACTCACGACCTAGGTATCGGCCGTAGCGCGAAAGAGTTAGTACGTAAAGTACAAGCTGCACAGTACATTGCTAACCACGACGGTGAAGTATGTCCTGCATCATGGCAGCCAGGTGAAGAGACACTTGCTCCTTCATTAGACCTAGTTGGCAAAATCTAATTTGCCACGGCATTAAACGATAGCAAAGCTTTGCTTTGCTATCCCAATGCAACCTTAATTGCCCATCACAACTCACATTAAGCACATTAGCGGGTGGTGGGCAGTTATACCCAAAATTTTTCTAGATTATTTATTCTGAACTCAAGGGCTAAGCCATGTTAGATACGAATATCAAAAACCAATTAACAAGCCACTTTGCTTCTATTACCAGCCCTGTTGAGCTGCTTATCGCCTTGGATGACAGCAATAAATCAACAGAACTTAAAAATTTAGCAAACGATTTAGCATCGTTAAGCGACAAATTCTCGGTGCGAGATAACCATAACCAAGACGTACGACGTCCGTCTATGGTGGTATCTTCACCTATTAACAACACGCAAATCACATTTGCGGGTGTGCCTATGGGCCACGAATTCACCAGCTTGATCCTTGCACTTCTTCACACAGGTGGTCATCCAAGTAAGGCATCACAGAGTGAAATTGAACAAATTAAATCATTACCTGGGCCGCTTAACTTTGAAGTGTATATTTCATTAAGTTGTCAAACCTGCCCGCAAGTAGTGCAAGCACTTAACTTAATGGCAGCACACAATAAAAACATTACGGCCACTATGATTGATGGTGCTTTGTTCCAAGACGAAGTGAATGAGCGCAATATCCTAGCGGTGCCAGCGGTGTATTTAAATGGCGAGCTGTTTAGTCAAGGTGCAGTTAATCTGACTGATATCTTGAATAAAGTAGATACCAAAGCGGCTGCACGCCAAGCCGAAGCACTAAACGACAAAGAGTTATTTGACGTACTTGTTGTTGGTGGTGGTCCGGCAGGGGCTTCTGCGGCAATTTATTCAGCACGTAAAGGCTTAAATACAGGCGTGGTTGCAGAGCGTTTTGGTGGTCAGGTTTCAGACACGTTAGCAATTGAAAACTTTATATCAGTTAAAGCGACCGAAGGTCCTAAATTAGTTGCTCAACTTGAAGAGCATGTAAAAGAATACGACGTTGATGTGATGCAAAACCAACGTGCGGCATCACTTACTAAGCAAGGTAATTACCAAATCACGCTAGAAAATGGTGCGGTTTTAAATGCGAAGTCAGTGGTATTAGCAACCGGTGCCCGCTGGCGCGAAATGAACGTACCGGGTGAGAAAGAGTATCGCGGTCATGGCGTTGCTTACTGTCCTCACTGTGATGGTCCGTTATTTAAAGGCAAAGCGGTAGCGGTTATCGGCGGCGGTAACTCAGGTATTGAAGCTGCAATCGACCTTGCTAACATTGTTGAGCATGTTACCGTGCTTGAGTTTGCTGATACCTTACGCGCTGATGAAGTCCTTATTCGTAAAGCAAATAGCTTAAACAACATTACGATTATCAAAAACGCGCAAACGACAGAAGTTGTTGGTGATGGTAAGCGAGTAACAGGCTTAAACTATATTGATCGTATCTCTGGCGATGAAAAATCACTTGAGCTTGCAGGTATCTTTGTGCAAATCGGCTTGGTGCCAAACACTGAATGGCTAAAAGATTCTGGGTTATCACTAACTCGCTTTGGTGAAATCGAAATTGATAGCAAAGGTGCAACATCATTACCGGGTGTTTACGCTGCAGGTGATGCAACAACAACGCCGTTCAAGCAAATCATTATTGCAATGGGCAGTGGTGCAACGGCCAGTTTAGGTGCATTTGATTACTTAATTCGCCACAGCGAAGAGGTACAAAGCACTGAAGATGCAGCTTAATTAGCGACTCTTGATTAGGCAGCTCACACCCATAGCTGCCGCTTTAAAGCCGCCCTCTCCAAAGGCGGCTTTGTTTTTATTAATCCAGCTATTGATACTGTGCTGCAGTAATAAATTCCTCAAAACTTTCACACCAAATAACCACTGTATTGTAATCGCTGACATCAATACCTTGTGGAACAACTAATTTAAAGCCATTGAATGAACGTACTCCTGCAACACGTTGCATGGTGCCTTTTTGTGCTAAAAAATCAGCTTCGTTATCAACAAAATTGCGCGATAAGTAAAGTTGATAGTCAGGTCCTGGTGATAAAGTACCTTGCATAGAAATAGCATCATTTGTTAGATAGACCATCCCATCACCATAATGAAGGCGATCTGATCCTTTAAGATCTGGCTTAAACGCAGCACTAAACTGAGCTCTATCTTGATGCTGCTTCAAAATAGCAACATCGGGCGCTGGTTGCTCCGTTAAAATAGGCAAACTGTAAACCCCAGCCATAAAACCCATGGCAAAAATAGCCAATGCCATGATGACAATTAGCACTGCTTTTAGCATGCTTACTCCTTGTTCTTTAACGTTATGGTGTGGCGTTGATTTAAAGAGTATTGTTTTTCAACATCACCAAAATATTGCAAATAGAGCCGCTCAAGTTCACCTGATTGTTTTAGCTTTTGCATACCTTGTTCTAGCAAATCCCTAATGTGTTGATTCTCTTTGCTTAAGTAAAAGTAATAGTCGCTGGGATATTGCAGCATAATGTTTGGTGCAACGATAAAATTGAACTGTTTGAGTCTATTGAGTTCATTGCCAATAGCCAGTACTGAGCGTGGAAAGTAATCGGCAAAGCCTGTCTCTAGAGCTTTGATCATGCCAGGATAATCAAGCTCGCCATTAACAGTTAAGTCATTGTCTCTTAGCACCGTATAATCAGACCAACTTTGCTGCTGTAATGCAATTAATGGTTTTAATTGATCAAGGCTTTTTATTGCACTGAACTTTGCTTGGTCATCAGCACGAATAATAAGCAAACGCTTACCGTGCAAACCCTTGTATAAAGGAATTGTGGTGTTAACTAATGAAGTGGGTTGCTTATAAGGGAAAGACAGCCAAGCTAAGGTAATTGTTTTATTATGACTAAGTTGTTCAATAATGCGTTTATCATTCATTGGCTTGGCGTTGTACATTAATACAGCGTCTACGCCCATTGCGGCGAAGCTTTTAATGAGAATATCGTGGATGTATTGATTTTTTACCGCGTCGGTATAGCTCGGTTTTGCAAGTTGAATAACAATTTGCTCTTGACCAAAGCTCTGTTTAATGAATAGCGCGAATACCATCAATAAAATAAATATTGTTCTATTCATTTATTTGAGTCTCTGCATTTATACTTTGAAAACATGCACCTGCTGTTGTAAACGCGAAGCCAAAGAAGCCAATTCTTGGCTGGCTTGTGCATTTTGTTGTGAACTTTCGCTAACCAGTGAAATGCTGCTACTAAACTCATTAATATTACAACTTAGCTCGTTTGCAACAGTCGTTTGCTCATCTGTTGCGGTGGATACTTGGTTGTTCATATCGGCAATAAGTGCCATTTCTTGAGTGATTTCAGTGAGTAATTGTGATGAGCGCTCAGCGTATTCAACACTTTGTTTGGCACTGTCATCTGCATTACCCATGGCGGTGACTGCTTGCTGTGCCATTGCTTGTAGTTTAGTAATCATTTCATTGATATTAGCGGTCGCTTTTTGGGTGTTATGTGCAAGCTGTCTGACTTCATCAGCCACAACTGCAAAACCACGACCTGATTCTCCCGCACGAGCTGCTTCAATCGCCGCGTTAAGAGCTAATAAATTAGTTTGTTCAGCGACTCCTTGGATCATCATCACGACTTGGTTTATATCAGTTGTTTGTGTATTTAACTCGTTGATAAGTTGTGTATTTGCATTAACTATTTGCGATAAGCGGTTTATTGCATCAATGTTTTCTTGCACCGATTGCTGGCCAAGTTTAGCTGTTTTATCTGTGTGGGTGGCTTTTTCTGAGGTTGAAAGCGCATTTGCGGCCACTTGCTCAATTGCACTACTCATTTGCGTAATTGCGGTGGCAATCATTGCTGATTGGTGCTCTTGCTCAGTGGCAGTGCTTGCTACTTGATCACTAATTGAGTTCATTTGCTCTGCTGCTGAGGATAAGGTCAATGTTGCATTAGTTACATCATTTACTAGGTCGTGTATTCGCTTCATCATCGCGTTGAAATGAGTGGCTGCTTGAGCTATTTCATCGTTGCCATAAGTTTCTGCTCTGAGCCGTAGGTCAGCACTTTTAGAGATGGAACCAATGGTTTTACTTAATGATAACAGAGGGTTATGAATAGAGCGGTAAATGACAAATGCAATAAATAACAAGATGATTATTAAAATACTGATGGATGCGCTCATGGCTATAGTGACTTGTTTAAAATCTTTTTCAGATGCAAGTTTAAACTTATTAGCTTCATTGATTTGAAGGTTTATCAACCCTTGATAGCTTTCGCTGAGTGGGTCGAACACATCGTAAAGACTTTTTACAAACACCTCATTAGGAATTGCTTTTAATTCATTGTTTTTAACTTGATTTAAAAGTTTGCTGAGTTCGCTTTCTACCACAGTGAGATTCTTTTCAACGATATTTACTAAGCGTTGCTCTTCATTGGTGAGCTTGGTTCCTAAATAGCTTTTCCATTTGTTGTCGGCAACACCCTTTGCGTTTTCAACCGCAGCAAGAAAATCATTTTTTGAAATTTGCTCAGCACGGTATTTATGAAATAAATCGACAATGCTAACGGCATAATTGTCCGATACTGTTTTTATTTGCTCAAGCGGGATGACTCTATCGTCGTAAAGACTGTCGATGCCTTTTACCATGCTCGACATAATGGACATCGTAAATATTGACGTAATCACAAAAACGCAGACCGGTAACAAAGCCAAAATGGCTAATCGCGTACGAACGGTATAGTTGTTTAACATGAGCATTAGAATGTTTGTAAGGACTTAGTATTAAAACTAATAGAGAATATTATTTAAGCAAGTTTTTGCAATAATTTGGGGTGTGTATTGCAAAAATTCGTTTCTATACGCGACTGGCTATCAAGCTAAATTGCTTAAAAACTGTTTTCCTGCCGCAATACCCATTTCATATCCTGCTGATAACTTAGCGTAAGACTTTGTTGTTCGACCTACAGCAAAATCAGGAGGAGGAGCGATGATGTTAACTTTACAGTCACTCGGTGGATTCATAACAAAGTCAATGCTTTGATTATAGTTTTCTGCTCGTAAGATGGATGCCTTAGCAAGCGCGGGTGTTTCTTTGTAAAGTCGTTTAACAAGCCAAGGTGCTTTCGATGGTTTTTTTCGATAGCCAATCGGCTGAGACAAAATAACTGTAATTTCCTTATTACCCATTTCGTAAGCTTTACGAATAGGAATAGAATCGGCTACACCACCATCTGTTAATTGCATACTGTTGATCTTTGGGTATTGGCGGTATGCAATTGGTAGTGCACATGAGGCTTTCAATTGCTCTTCAATAAGTTCAGCAGTTGCTTTTAAATACTCAGCGTTACCTGTTTTAATATTGGTTGCAACGATATAAAACTCACTCGCTTGTTTTTCGAAGGTGTCTAAATCAAGGCGAATATCTCGAATGGTTTCTTGCCATAGCCAGTCTAAATCAAACAGGTGACCGCCTTTTAAAAAGCGAACATAATTAATGAACTCAGGTCGACACGAGTAATCTGTGATCACCGCATGGTTACGTTTATATTGAGCACATAAATAAGCTGCGATGTTGGTGGCTCCTGCTGAAACACCAAAGCATTGCTTGAAAGGTTGGTAGCTTTCTTTAATAAACGTATCAAGCACACCTGTGGCGAAAATACCGCGCATAGCGCCGCCTTCTACAACGAGTGCCTTGTTATTATCCATTACTGCTACCTTGCTTATAACCGTGATTGCTACTAACCATAACAAACACGGTTACAAAATTAAATAGAGTTTTGACTCTAAGCGAGTTAAATAGCTTCAACCCAAAGTACACCGACTTGTTTTTCGGTGACTTTTACAGTGCTCCCAGCCGCAATGGGGGAGTGGCTTTTTAGTTGCCACTGAATGCCCGAATATTGGTGTGTGGTTAAACCTTGGTCATCAACATCTGCATTTACAACAAAGGTCAGTTCAGCAAAGTCACTGTGAACAGGCTGAGTCTCTGTTTTATCTTGCATGCGTTTTAGGGGGCGCCACAGCACGACTGCAAAACCAAGAGTAAACACAATATTACTCCAAAGTGCCGTGGTGTAAGTACTTGCAAGTAGCTCTATATTCATAAGTAAGCCACTGGCAAATAAAGATAAGCCTAAAAACAATAATACGTAGGTGCTCATACCCAGTACGGCAACCTCAACGATTAGCGCGATAACACCTAAAATCATTAATGCTTCGGCTAAATGGGTATCTAAAAACGCCATCGCTTCACCTAATTTTGTTGTTTCTTATTTAAAGAATTAATAATAGACATACCTTGAGCAACCAGCGAGCTTGCATCAGTGCCACTCTCAGGTAATAAAACTACTGATGATTCACGAGCTATCGCTTCTTTAGCGGCAATGGCTTTAGTCGCAAGGTCGAGTTGAATTGCTTTTTGACCTTGTTCAGTGTCAGCGGCTTCACCGACTTTACGAAGTGCATCGGCTTGTGCTTCTGCAACGGCGATAATTGCTTTTGCTTCACCTTCAGCGCGTAAGATTTGCTCTGCTTTTTCAGCCTCTGCAGCAAGGACTTGTGCTTGCTTTTTACCCTCTGCCACATTGATAGCTGACTGACGGTCGCCTTCAGACTCTAAAATTTGTGCACGCTTTACTCGCTCTGCTTTCATTTGTGCTTCCATGGCCTCCATTACAGAATTAGGCGGCACAATGTCTTTAATCTCGTAACGTAAAACTTGAATACCCCAAGGCTCAGAAGCCTGATTAATAGCACTAACTATGTTGGTGTTTAACATGTCACGTTCTTCAAAGGTTTTATCTAGCTCCATTTTACCAAGCTCTGAACGCATGGTTGTTTGCGATAGCTGAGTAACGGCAAATACATAATCATCATTACCATAGGTTGCTTTATAAGGATCAAGTACTCGGAAATACAGTACGCCATCGACGATAAGTGAGATATTATCTTTAGTGATAGCTGACTGAGAAGGCACATCTTGTGCTTGCTCTTTTAAACTTCGGTCTGCTGCAATACGGTCGATAAATGGCACAATAAAGTTTAAGCCCGCTTCTTTGGTTGAATGATATTTACCAAATCGCTCTATAAGCCAAGCGCGGTTTTGTGGCACGAATTTAACGCTGCTTTTTAGTAGCACTAATACAAAAATAAGAATAAAGGTTTCGACATTCAAAAGTAAGTCGAGAATTTGTGATACTGGATCCATGTACTTTCCTTAGATACGGTTAATGTTTTTACCAAATATTGAGATTATCACTACAGGATAAGTGCTGCCATCATTTTGCAATATAAAAAATACAGTTAATAGATCCCATTTTTTAAAAAGAAGTATGTAAAGCTTTGGTAAATGAACGTTTTTTCATTACATCAAAATGCTGCTGTTGGCCTGGTGTCACAAACGGGTAAAAGCAAAACATGGCACTATGAAAAACTCTGTCATCTGGGCCTATAACTAGATAAAAATTAGCGAGTAACACCACCTTATTGCATTAATGAGGTGGTGTTTATGGTTTATGCTATTCATTACACATCTCTAGCTAAGCTCTTTTTGCTAATAGGCTAGCAATCAATCCGTTTGTTAAGAGAGTGTTTTATTAGATACATGCTTTGATCAGCTTGAGCAACGACTTCTTCAGCACTTTTGGTATTACCATAAAACATGGTAACCCCAACACTAGCCGAACCATAATACGTAACATGAGGGTGTCTAAATTCGACCTCTATTGCTGATTGGATCTTATGGGCAACTCTACGCGCATTATCTTTTGCATGTTGCTCTTCACGGCCAAGTCCTTCTAAAAGAATAACAAATTCATCTCCTCCTAGACGCGCTATACAGTCGTTATCACGCATAGTGGTTTTCATTCGCTTTGAAATTTCTATTAAGTAGTCGTCGCCAACATTATGGCCATACATATCATTTAGCTTTTTAAACTTATTGAGGTCGATAAAGATAACAGCGCCGTAAGTTTGCTTGCTTTTACTCAATTGTAGCGCGAGAGCAAGGCGAAGGAAGAAATAACGTCGGTTTAATAAATCGGTTAATGGGTCTGTGGAGGCATCGTATAGGAGTTGTTGTTCAAGTTCTTTTCGTTCGGTTATATCGGTTGAAATTCCCAGTATGCCAATGACTTTATTAGGATCCGAATCGGAAAAGATGGGGGATTTTACCTCCCAGAAAATACTTTTCTCTCCTTTTGATAAAGTAAGTTCAATTTCTTCACGAGTGCGCTCTCCACTAAGAACACGCGCATCGATGTTTAATAGTTTTTCTGCAGTACTTTGCGGAAATAGATCCATATCGGTTTTAAAAAGCAGCTCTGATTCATTACATGCTAATAGGTTTAACGTTAATTTGTTTGCATAAACATATCGTGAGTAATCATCTTTGATGTACACATACGCAGGTAAGTTGTCGAGCGCTAGCTTTAACTCGGCGGTATGAATTGGTAATTGAGTATCGTTATATTTGGCCACACTATGTCCCTATAAAAACAGCCATACAGAGATATTGACCCAAAAAAAGCCGATGTACAAGAACGATTACAAATGTAAAAAGCGCCAAGTAAGTCCTTGGCATGCTTTAGTTTTAAGGTTGTTTTTTTTGGTCAGAAATAGGTGTGATTGTTATGGCTTGTCTTTAATAAGTTGTAGCGCTTGTCTGTTATTTTGTAACTTGAATAGAGCACAAAAAGCATACCCCGTTACGAACATAAATAAGCTGTAAGTTGCCCCTGGAATAGCAATTGTAGGGTTATTCATTAAAGTGCTGGCAATTAAAATCGCCAGTGTGCCATTTTGCAAGCCAACCTCTACGGCAATACTCATTTGTTGTTTGTTTGATAACCCCGACATTTTAGCAATTAAGAGTCCAAGTAATAAGGTACTCACGTTTAGTGTGAATGTTGCGATACCGCTACTGGCGAAGAAGCCAATCATTTGCTCTGAATTTTTATGAATTATTGCAATGACAATAACGATTAAAAAAATACTAGAAAAACTGCGAGTAAGAGGCTCAAGTTTTTTACTTATGTGTGAGCGATAATGATTAAACAGCATTCCCAAACTCACTGGTAGTAGGGTGATGACTAACATTTGCACAATTGTTTTTACGATAGGTAACTGGAATTCGTGTCCTGGAACGCTAAACATTTCCATTGCAAAATGCATAATTATTGGCAGTGTAAATGGGGATATAAAGGTTGCTATTGTTGTTAAACTAATTGAAAGGGCAACATCACCCTTAAATAAGTATGTGTATAAATTAGAGGTCACTCCTCCTGGACAACAGGCTACTAAAATCAAGCCTATCGCCAGCTCTGCTGGTAAGTTAAAACTTACAGCTAGTAGAAACGCCACACAAGGCAGTAATAACAGTTGGCAGCTTAGACCGATACTGAGCGCTTTGGGGCTGATAAATAAAGCCCCAAAGTCTTTCTTTTTAAGCCCTAAGCCCATGCCAAACATGATGATAAATAGTGCTAAAGGCAGCACTACTTTAGTCATGATATCTACTTGCATAGGAAATCCTTATTGATCATATCCGGGGCTCTTATTGTCCAATAAACGCAATAACGCAGGCCATGCGATTGTACCACCTAGCCCTTTAGTTGCTATTTCTGTTTGTCCTTTAATCCCATCAATGATAGCGCTTGGCACTTGCACGAGTTGCTCGGTGTTTTGTGACGTACGGGTTTGCACAGCACACGCAGCTTCAAATACGTACATAAATAAAAATGCATCAGCAACAGTTTTACCTACTGTCAATAGGCCATGATTGCGCAGCATTAAAAAGTTGTTACTACCTAAATCATTAACTAATCGGTCTTGCTCAGCGGGATTTAGCGCAATGCCTTCATAGTCGTGATAGCTTAACCCTGAATGCACCACGACAGCCTGTTGTGAAATTGGTAGTAAACCATCTTTATTAGCCGACACAGCTGTGCCATTCAGTGAATGAGTATGAATAACGCAATGGGCATCATTGCGCGCCATATGAATGCAACTGTGAATATTAAATCCCGCAGGATTGACCGGGTATTCACTGTCGTGCAGCTTATTACATTGTTGGTCTACTTTGATAAGACTAGAAGCAGTGATTTCGTGAAACATCATGCCGTAAGGATTGATCAAAAATTCGTTTTCAGTGTTTGGTACACGCATAGAAATATGGGTAAAAATCAAATCATCCCAGCCATACAATGCAACCAATCGATATGCGGCAGCAAGCTCAACACGGGCTTGCCATTCTTGCTCTGATACTGTGTTTTTTATGGTCATGATAGCTTCCTAAAAGGGCACTTTACGAATAATAATGTCTTTAAACATCACCCAATCACCAATGAAGCTATAAAATGGGTGCGTAAAGGTGGCTGGGCGATTTTTCTCAAAAAAGAAATGCCCCACCCAAGCAAAGCCATAACCCACAAGTGGGCATAAAATTAGCCAGCTATATTGCTGTTGATAAATAGCGGCAAACAAAATTGCCAAAACTAACCAACTGCCAAAGAAATGTAAGCGACGACAGACTTTATTTTTGTGTTCTTGTAAGTAGTAGGGGTAAAACTCTTTAAAGCTCGCGAACTCGCGTTTACTTGCTACAGTGCCCATATTGTTGTCTCCTTTGTTAATTACAGGTAAACAATAGGCTTTTATTTATTATTTTACTTGATAATATGGGTCATTAAATTGTTTTTGTAGGACATGTATGCGCACCCTATCAAGCTGGTGGCTTAGGGCTATGGCTGAGTCATTTAAGTGGCA
Organism: Pseudoalteromonas sp. Ps84H-4; assembly: GCF_024124645.1. NCBI lineage: Bacteria > Pseudomonadati > Pseudomonadota > Gammaproteobacteria > Alteromonadales > Pseudoalteromonadaceae > Pseudoalteromonas > Pseudoalteromonas sp. Ps84H-4. The sequence continues at coordinate 48,144 of NZ_JAMXSK010000013.1, forward strand.
AGGTTTGCCGATTAATGAGTTATTTGCACAAGCTAATATTCCGTTAGCCGATTTGAGCAGTCAAACAGCACGGTATCCACAGGCTAATGTCAGTACACTGTGGAAACAAGCACAAGCTTTATTGCCCGATACGCACTTGGGGTTGTATGTAGGCAGTAATATGAATGTACGTGCTATTCCTGTCGTTGGTATGGCCATCATTCAAGCAACACATTTGCTGAGTGCATTTCGACTGATTTTACGCTATCAAAAACTGATGGGAGATACCCATAATGTGTCGTTAATTGATCATGGTAACGAGTATGAGTTGCGATTTAACTTTAACGATGGTGAACGCGATATGTCCTTACTTAGCTATGAAGCGCCAATGGCATTTTGTTTAAAAATAGCGCGAACAGTAAAGGGAAAGGACTGGTGTCCAAGTCGAGTTTATTTACAACGTAAAGAGCCTAATGCCGAAATTAATGAACATTTTAACTGCCCAATTGAATATGGCGCTAAAACCCATAGCTTATTTTTTAGTGAATTAGTAGAAAGCCAGTCAGTCGTGTCAGGTCAAATTAAAATCACAACACAAACTAATGTCACAGATATTTTGCGCATTTTACTGGAAGAGCATTTAACCCAAGGACAAGTTAGTTGCAGTGTAATGGCGCACGCACTAAATGTGAGCGAGAAAACGCTGCAAAGGCGCCTTGCAAAAGAAGGCACGACTTTTAGTCAAGAATTAACCAAACTTCGACAACAAAAAAGTACTTCGCTTATAAGCGAAACAGACTTATCACTAACAGAAATTGCTTTTTTGTGTGGCTATTCAGAGGTTAGTGCATTTCATCATGCATTTAATCGCTGGTACGGCATGTCACCTAAAGCATATAAACAAAAAATAACAATAATCACCGAACCTTAGAGTCAAAGTATTTACGACAATCAGCGTTAATTTAGTGAGTCTTTTAGAGTGGGAGAGAAGCAGCGTGGAATCTGTTAATGGTGTGCTTGAGTTTGATAGTCATTTAACTTAAAACAATAATAAAAGCTTAAATTGCAATTGCTTAACATTGACTTGTTATCTAAAATTGCAAATAAGACGCAAGGATGGCCTCTAACCTAAAAATCCACTATTAAAGTATGAGGTTTGCCACATGCGAAATCTATCGCTGCGGACTATTTTTATTAGTTTTGTATTAATTGCACTATTTGTTGTCACTGTGGTTAGTGCTTTAATCAACACCAGCCAATTTTCAGGGCTTTATTATCAACAAACTGAACAACAGCTTCTGCCAGATGCTGTGGGTAAAGTTGCTGCTGAAATTGATGCTCAAATGCGTTACCCCATCTCTGTTTCACAGTCGTTAGCTGAAAACCAAATTCTGCATACGTGGATGAACGAAGGTGAGAAAAGCTCGCCAATTCATCAACGCGTAATGGCTTACTTTGCTGATTTACAAAAAAAGAGTGGGGCATCATCGGTGTTTTGGGTGAGTAAAAACTCGATGAGTTATTACACACAAGATGGCTTTTTTAAATCAATCTCACAAAGTGAGCCAAGAGACAGTTGGTTTTTTGATTTCATCCGCTCAGATAAACGCCAAGCGCTCGCATTAGATGTCAGTGAACAAGGTGGACACCTGACTCTATATGTAAATACTTTGGTTGAAATAGCAGGGCAACGTCTTGGTGTTGCTGGGCTTGGATATGATATTTCAGATATTTCTAGTATTGTCACGTCGCGCAAAATAGGCGAGCAAGGTTACTTATTTTTAATTGACGATAGTAAGCGCATTATTGCCCATGCAAATGATGCCTACATTGGCAAACCAGTTTCAGATGTAAGTTCATTGAGCACATTGCAGCAGCTAATGAAAAACCAACATGATGGTTTTATATTATCGCAAGTAGAACTGAGTGGTGAAGATGTTTACGCTGGGGTTATGCCAATTGAGGGGACAGGTTTGACCTTAGTTGCGATACAGCCAAAGCAAGAGATTTCCAGTGCAATTAATAAGGTTGTTTGGATATCTATTGTTGTTAGCGTTGTGCTTGCTGTTATCTTTTTGGTACTGACTCTGTATTTTGCGAATTGGTTAAGTAAGAAAATACGCGGTGTGGGAGACGAACTGCTCGGTATGGCCGGCCACGGTGGTGACTTAACAAAGAGTTTGGACGATAGCGTTGATAACGAATTGGGTCATCTTGCTAAGGGATTTAACGCAATTATAGGCAAAGTCGCTGAGCTCGTTGATGAAATCAGTGTTACAGAGCAAGCCATGCGTGAAGGCATTGATGAGCTAGCAAGTTTTGCAAACAAGACATTTACCGCAACTGATGACCAACGAGCACAGACCGATCAAGTTGCGACAGCTATCACAGAAATGGGACAAACGATCAATGAAGTGTCTGATATCGCCCATCGTACTGCTAACGACACCGAAGAGGCCGTAAAAGAAACCGTTGCAACGAATCAAAGCATGGCTGCGACCGCTCAAACTATGAATGAACTTAACGACATTCTGCTCACGGTTGATAAGAGTATCGGCGAGTTTGCCAACCAGGCTGCAGAAATTAACTCAGTTGTTGAAGTGATCAATGCTATTTCGGAACAAACTAATCTGTTGGCGCTCAATGCTGCCATAGAAGCCGCCAGAGCAGGTGAACAAGGGCGTGGTTTTGCTGTTGTTGCAGATGAAGTGCGTTCACTTGCACAACGTACGCAAAAGTCGACATCAGAAATAAGAGAGCAGGTATCACGTTTACAAAGTTCTTCATTGCAATCACAAGAAGCGATAGCTGAAGGTACTCAAAGTAGTCAAAAGGTGACTGAGCTGACACATATTGCAGTGTCTGCGTTGCAATCTATTCAGCAAAAGTTTGAAGTTATTAGTCAAGGTAATCATCAAGTTGCTGCTGCGACTGAGGAGCAGGGCACAGTCGTTGAACATATCAATCAGTCGGCACATGATATTTCAGACAGTGCAACACAAATTCATGATAACGCAGAGCAACAACAACGTGGTACGCAAAGCTTATTATCGCGTGCACAGCACCTTAAAGATTTAGTGAGCCAATTTAAGGTGTGATTTGTCATTGTCATAAGTGTTAACCATTTCGTTGTTAACGCTTTACTCTCTTCTGTAGGTTGAACTCTTTTTAACTTATGAATTGCGCAAATAACTTTCAAAAAGGGCTAAGTACCTAAGTTTTTAGTGCGTTTAAGTGCTTCTCGTATTACAATTGCTACTTTATATCATTTCTTTATACAGCGAATAGGTTTTTCACTTCTTCATGACAGATATTACTACGCACCAAGCATCTAGACGCCGCTTGTTAATTGCCTTAGCAATAACATGCTCGTTTATGGTTATTCAAATCATCGGTGCCTACTTTTCAAATTCGCTTGCTGTACTTGCCGATGCTGGGCATTTATTTGTTCATAACAGCTCTTTATTTATTGCTTTGATCGCTTCAAGCATGGCGATTCATTTTGCAAAAAATTATAACGATGGTTACCAGCGTGCTGAACTGACAGGGGGCCTAATCAATGGCATTTTGTATCTGAGCATTAGTGTGATCATCTTATTTGAAGGGGGAGAGCGGTTTTTACACCATTCTGATGGACATGATTTACAGATTAATAGCTATTTAATGTCTGTGATTTCAGCGATTGGCTTCTTATTTCATGGTGCTGCTGCGTGGGTTCTGTACAAAGGACGTAAAGCCAGTATTAATGTGTATGCGGTATTTTTGCACTCATTTTTTGACTTAATCTCTACAGTTTCTACTTTCTTTGCAGGTATTTTAATTCATTTAACTGGCTGGCCTGAAATCGATATCATCTCAAGTATGTTGATCGCTTCCTTTGTTTTGTTCACGGGAGTAAAAGTAATTACCCGCTGTATCAAAGGACTTATGGAAAACAAAAGTAAACTTCCAGATGTATCAGAGATAGAGCAAAGTATTGCCTCAGTTGAGCATGTACAAAATGTTCACAATGTTACAGTGGTACGCCATGACAAAGACATCGTGGTTGGTGCGCACGTGGTCTTAAAGCGCCATTGTACTGTTGAAAAGCATGATGAGGCGTGTCGCTTAAAAATTGAGACGCTACTACGTGTGCGCTTTAATATCGAAAAAAGTGTTTTGCAGGTAGAAAGTCATGAATGTCACCATGTTAATTAAATTGGTAAAATGTTAATTTTTCTTTTAAGTTAAAGGTAGAACATATTAGTGGAATAGCGCCTTTGCTTAAAAATAAACCAGTATATTTTAACTTTATGACTGCGGTGCTTTTAGGATGCATCGCAGGTGTTGTTAATTTACTGCCTATTTGGTTTCTAGATAGCTCTGAATTTTTACTCGGTCAGCTTTTCGTTATCTTAAGCCTATTGCTTTTAGGCTGGCGATTTGCAGTTATCACCTTTATTTTGAGCACTGGTTTTATCTTTTATCGATGGGGTCATGCATGGCCGTCCATTGTTTTTGCATTCGAATTAATTTATCTGCAGATAGTTTGTTTATCTAAAGCAAAGCCGGTTTTTCTCAGAGGGATGATGTTTTGGTTTGCTTTAGGGTTACCTGCATTGTGGGCCTTTGGGCACTTCTTCTTAGCTCTTCCTATTCTAACTATCGCAATTGCGTTGGCTAAATATTGCTTAAATGCCGCGATTTATCTTTCGGTTATCGACTTATTAAGTTTCTTTTTCAGCCGTTACTCTTGGCATAAACATTACTCGTCTCTTTATAAAATTTTAAATTACGTTGTTACCCTACTCGTTGTGTTAGTTGTTATTTTGACCTCAATAGTATTAACCAACAATCACTATGCACGGATTGAGTATGAGATAAATGCCCAATTAAAAGAAAAAGCTAAGGAGATCACACGTAATATTGATGCGCATCTTGATCATCACAAGAAGGGGGTTGTTCTAACTGCAAAAAGTATTGCCAGTGGTGTTCCTAAGCAAATTGCCCTCGAAAACATGGCGCATTTATATCCTGGTTTTAGAACACAAATCATCGTTGATGCGCTTGCTGATGTTACACATTTTTATCCTAAGTCATTAGCTGTCAGCCTACAGCAATCTAATATTCGCGCCAATGTTGCAGATAGAGACTACTTTATTAACGCCCCTAACAATCACAACGGCTACATATCAACAATCTTTAAAGGCAGGGGATTTGGCTCTTTACCTATAGTGGCTGTATCTGCGCCAATATACACCGATGGGATGTTTTCTGGTGTTGTAGAAGGTTCACTGATGTTTGATTATTTTGCTGGCTTGCGACCAAGTTTGTTTACGCACGAAGGTGAGTTATTAATACTTGATGCATCAAACAAGGTTGTTTATAGCACTTTAGATGATTTTACTGAGCTACAGCAACTGACAACTGATGAACTAACAACCTTTTCCGATGATACACGCTTTAAAATGTTTAATATTGAAAATGAGCAACAATTTTATGCTCGTGAGGCGCGTTCAAGTGAGCATAATTGGTTGGTTGTAACCATGCTTAATCGTCGTTATGCAAATGACGTTGCGGTCAGTGCATGGGGGCAATCTATTGTGATGATTATTTTTATTATCTTACTGACCAGTATTTTCATCACTCAACTTAGCCGCTGGCTTACTACGCCAATATTAAAGTTGGCAGAGCAAATAGATAAGTTTGATCCTGAAAATGCAATTACCAAAGCTCACTTACCCGAAACATGGTTAGAAGTAAGTCGATTGCAGGCTCAGTTTTCGAGTTTGGCAAATAAGCTTGCCTTGAGCTTTAGTCGCTTACATCACGCTAATCACGAAAATGAACAGCTTAATAATAAATTACAAGACTTTAACGCCAAACTCGAGCAGCAAGTAAATGATAAAACGAATGAGCTCGTTGAAGCGGTAAGGCTTGCCAATCAGGCTAATAGAACTAAGTCACAGTTTTTAGCAAATATGAGTCATGAAATACGTACCCCACTCAACGGCATTTTAGGGATGACGCAACTGTTGTTAGATAACCAAACCTTACCTGAGACTGAGCGTGAAGAGTTGGCGATGATACATCAAAGTGCCAATAATTTACTGCTGATTTTAAATGACATTTTAGACTTTTCAAAAATTGAAGCGGGGGCGCTTAAATTAGAGTATCGGGCCGTTGAAATCAAAGCTTTGCTTAGTCAACTCGCCAAGGTGTTTAGCAATACAAGTGTTAAGCCGACAGTAAAGTTCAGCTTGTCTATTGCAGACGACATTCCAAATTATATTAGTTTAGATCCATTAAGGTTTAGCCAAGTCGTTAATAATATTTTGAGTAATGCGGGTAAGTTTACAGAAACTGGTGAAATTTCATTAAACTGTACTATTGAAGAGCCGTATTTAGTTATTCGAGTGCGTGATACCGGTATTGGTATTTCAGCTGAGCAGCAAGCTAAACTATTTAATGAATTTACCCAAGCAGATATTTCAACTACCCGTAAATACGGTGGAACGGGTTTAGGCTTAACAATCAGCCAGCGTATTGTGGAGTTGATGAACGGTACATTATCACTGGAAAGTCAACAAGGCCAAGGTAGTGAATTTACAATTAAAGTGCCTATTGTGCAAAGTGATGCAAAAGTAATGCAAAGCCAAAATGTACAAAAACCTGATTTAAAAGGGATCCAAGTTTTAATTGTTGAAGATAATCCTATAAATCAAATTGTCCTTAAAAAAATGATGTTAGATACCTCGTGTTCATTGCATCAAGCTAATGATGGTATTGAAGCGCTTGCGCACTTAGAAAAGTCTGATGTAGATATCATTCTAATGGATTGTCAGATGCCAAATATGGATGGTTACCAATGTACTCAAAAAATAAAACAAAACCCTGAACGTTATGGTGATGCAGTCATTATTGCTATCACTGCAAATGCGTTTGAAGAAGATCAAAAGCGTTGCTTGGTCGCAGGAATGGATGACTTTATATCTAAACCAATAAACAAAGATGAGCTTTATCAGTGTTTAAATAAGTGGCTTACAACTCGTTTAAACGATCTACAATAGCTTGAATGGTACTTTCTTTGATTAGATCTTCAGCTTCCATTGGCTTTGCAAAATAATAGCCTTGTAAATCATCACAACCCATATTGCGTAAAAAGTTAATCTGCTCAAGTGTTTCTACACCTTCGGCGATACAATACAAGCCTAGGTTAACGGATAAGGCGTGAATGGTCTTAATGATTGATTCATTACTGTTATCAGAACCAATGTTACGTACGAAACTTTGGTCAATTTTTATCACATCTATCGGGAATTGGTTTAAATAGGTTAGTGACGAGTAACCAGTTCCAAAGTCATCAAGTAACAACTTAAAGCCTGCATTTTTGAGTTTTTGCAGTTGTTTTGATGCTTTATCTTTGTCTTCGAGTAACGTGTTTTCGGTGATTTCAAGACGTAGCTGAATAGGTTTAACTAGATGATTGTTGAGGATCATTAGCAAACGTTCAGTTAAGTTTGACTTTAGAATATGGGTGGGCGACAAGTTCAAAGACAAGTAAAATTTTGGGTTGGCACGCAGTATAGGTTTTAACTCTGTCAGTGCTCGGTCAAGTGCTTGCTCGGTCATTAAATCAATCAAACCAATTTCTTCGGCAATAGGAATGAACTCTGCAGGAGACACATAACCTTGTACGGTCTTCCAGCGCATTAGAAGTTCTGCACCATTAATGGTTTTCGTGTTTGCATTGACAATAGGTTGATAATTGTTGAATAAAACATCGTCTTTGAATGCGTCTTTTAACGCATTTTCTAGCAATAACTTTTTAGTTAACTGGTTATTCATTTGCTCAGTAAAGTATTTAAAGTTATTTCTGCCAGATTGTTTGGCATGCATCATAGCAATATCTGAATTTCGAATGAGATCATCTGCTGTTTTTGCATCGAATGGGTAAAGTGCTACGCCGATACTTGCTGATATATTGATAGAAAAATCATCAATGATTACTTTATTGGCAAGCTCTTTGGTGAGCTTTTTAACTAGCTCACTCAATGCTTGAGGAGATTGTAAATCTTTAACAAGCACTAAAAATTCGTCACCACTTTGACGGCCAACGAGTGCACTTTGTGGCAGTATCTGTTTAACTCGTTGTGTTACATTACATAACAGTTGGTCGCCGACAGCATGACCAAATGAGTCATTTACAGGTTTAAATTTATCTAAATCAATGAATAACAAAGCGGCTAACTTATTGTGCTTTTTAGCGCGATTAATGCTGCTATTGATTTTTGCATACATTAAGGTACGGTTTGGTAGCCCAGTCAAAGAGTCGTAATTTGCTAAATATCTTAACTCATCCTCAGCGCGTTTTTGTTCCGTTAAGTCAGAAATCACGATGACGTAATAGTTAATCGTTTGACTGTCTTTAGCAACCGCTGTGACACTAATATGCACTGGATGCGAAGCATTTTTTAAGGTGCGAATAAAGGCTTCTGTTTTCCAGTTTTGCTTGGGTTTGAGTGTTTTTAAAATACTTACATATTCAAAGTATTTAGTTCGACCTATCGCGTTGATAAAGTCTCTCGTTGTTAAGTCAGCAATATTTGCTGGTGTTGCGAATGTTTCGCTAAAACTGGCGTTTGCAGAAAAAGGCATGAGTGTATTATCTAAAATAAGCAGCCAATCATTAATTTGACTAAAGGCTTCCCCAAGTACACTTGCTTGCTGGGCATTAGCTCTTTGTTCGGTGATATTAGTGTAAAAGCCCGCAACCTTTAAGGGGCCGCCTGTTTCATTCGTTTCTACTACCCGGCCAACATCTTCATACCAAAGCCAATCGCCATTATTATGTTTTAAACGATAGGTAATATTCCACTGTTGTTTGTTGGCTTCTTTTAAGAACAACTGCCATTTATTGATAACATAATTGCGATCGTGTGGGTGAATTAAGGCAATAAAGTCTTTAATCGCTATGCGGTCTTTGAACTCATTATAGCCAAGTTCAGCCGAAAAACGGTTGGTGTAGAGTATGTCATTGTCTAGATTGATCTCCCATACGCCACTTTTGTTACTGCTTAAGGCAAGCTCTGTTTGTTGTTGTGATTTTAAAACCTCAACATGAGCACGACTGATCGCTTGTTGGCGAGCTCGATATTGCCAAAAGATGATCAGTAATATTGTGAAAATAATTACGCCATATGAGGTCTTTGCTATGGGGGATGTCCAAGGGGCGTGAGCGACATTAAAGCGCAGTTGCCTTGTTGCTGAAATAGCCTCACTCATTTCTGATGAAGACGAAATCGATAAAACGTAATCACCGGGAGGTAATTTTGTGAAGAAAACTTCATTGGTCTTTAATTTATCGTATTGCAACGATGTTGGGCCATCCAGCGTAACCTTATACAGTGTCTTATCTTTATTAATGGTATCAAAATTAGAAAAACTCACACCTAAGCCCATATCTTCTGAGGTGATCTGCAATGGTGAGTTTACATACTTGTAAGGATGATAATTGAGCTCTCGCGATAGTAATGATACATCCGTTATTTCGGTCGTGATGTTACCTATTTCTACAGCAGATGATAAGAAGTCTTCGGGAGCTGCGATAAGTACACCACGGGTAGAGCCAAAAGCAATCTCACCGTTATCGAAAGTCGTATCTGCGTCGAAATTAAACTCATTAACAGCCAGACCATCTCTTATAAAATAGCTATCGAGCGCAAGTGAGCTCAAATCTAAACGATATAGACCATTTTGTGTACTCATCCATAAAAAGCCGAAACGATCAATTTGAAGACCGAATACTGATTTAGCTTTTAAACCTGATTGACGATTAATGCGGTGTTTTATTTCGTATGTATCTGCATCAATACCTATTAACCCTTCATCAGAAGAGGCGAGCCAAAGTATATTGTTATAATCAATCACCCAATCATGGATAGTCGCAAAAGCTAATGGGTTAAAGTTTGTAGCCTCGTAGACAAGCGTGAGCTTTTGCGTGCTTTCATTATACCTAAACAGCTTACTAGACATACTGATTAGGTACTCGTCAGGGTGAGTTGATAGAGGTTTTAAAAAAGTGTAAGTGTTCGCGGCCTCTAGCTGTTCTTTTAATCCTTTTATAGGGCTAAGTTCACCTGACTTACCATTGTATTTGTAAAAATTTTCTTCATCTACAAATGCAAACTGGTCTGGTCCCATGGTATGAAAACCCCAATTAGGCGTTTTGGTAAGCGCCTCGATTGTTTCTGGGTCACCGTTTAGTTGCACAAGCTTGCCTGTTTGTTTATCAAATAGGCCAAGCCCTATGTACTTCATTAACCATAAAAAGCGGTTATTGCCATTAAGTTCGGCTTTAGCTATTCCATAAATCCCATGTTCACCATGGAAAGCTTTTTCATCATTGCTTACTAAATAGGGCGTTAGCTCTTTGTTGTTTTGGTTATACTTTATAAGGCCATTATCAGTGCCTATCCACAACACATCATCTTCTTGTAATACGGTCCATACATTATTGTTATAGCTATATTGAGGTGTTTTTAACTCAATATGCTTAAACCGCCTTGCTAGTGTTGACCATGTAAACACCCCTTGCGAGCGCGAAGCAAGCCAAAGCAAGCCAGTTTTATCAACCATAACATCAGGTATGGTGTTATCAGTCATCAAAAACTTACTTTGGTCGAAGCTTAGGATAAAGTCGATAGCTAAAGATTCACGGTTGAACTCATACAATCCTTTTTCGGTGACAATATATTCACCAAATGAACTTGCAGAATAGTCCCAGATATTTAACTGAGGAATTAAGAGATTGACCTTTTCAAATGCAAGTAAACGATTAGCGTTAAAGGGAATATCATACATTCCTTCAACTGTACCAACGAGTAAGCCTAGTTGAGGGTCAACATGAAGAAGTTTGACGTTTCTATTATCTTCGGTGATATTTTTTTTCTCGGTGAGCGGGATATGAGATACATGGTCATCCGCTAAATTTTTAGAAAAGAGCCCCGTCGATGTCCCTATGTATAAAAAGCTATCGTAAATTGTTAGCGCACGAACAATATGTTCTTCTTTATTGATTGAAAACTCATGTAAAAACTTTTTCGACTGCTTATTGTAAGAGTAAACGTGCTGAGAGATTGCAAAATAATAAAAATTATCATCTTCTGTGATAGCTAAAATCGGTGAAAAGTAGGGATCTTCTGGATTGAGTTTGCCTGAATATATTTTTTCGACTTTTAGAGTCTTTGGATCAATAAAAAACGCCCCAGAAAACTCCGTACTCACAAATATTTTACCGTTTTGTGTTTTGGCTAGAAATGTAATTTGGCGTTGATCGAGAATATACTCACCAGCAAAAGAGCTTACTTTATAGCCATCATAACGGTTTAAACCTTGATAAGTACCAATCCATATAAAGCCCAGATCATCTTGAACAATTTTAGTTACGCTACCTTGTGTTAGGCCTTCATCGGTAGAAATGCGTTGGATTTGCAGTGCATAGTTTTGTGCCAACGCAGTGGGAATGAGCGCGGAAAAGAAAAATAAGAAAACAAAAAGAAAACGTTTAGGCACTGACTGATTAACCCTAAATTAGTGTTTGCGCATAATTTTTAACAAAATATAGCACAATTATGAACGTAATTTATGGTTCTGAAAAGATAATTTAGTAACAATGTCTGCTTAGTTCATATTTAGAAAGCTATGCTATAACTTTAGTAATTATCATAGTTTGAGGAAGTAATGCGCCATTCATATATATGCCAACAAAGCCAAGCAATGCTGCTGATCATTGATGAGCAAGCTGGATTAGCCCCTGTTATTGACGATTTTACTAATGTTGTACAACACACAGCTACCTTGTTAAATAGTGCTAAGTTACTGGCGATCCCCTATTTATTTACAGAACAAAATCCTTCGAAATTAGGCCATACCAGTGAAGAACTCGTGCCGTTTATTACAGCAGAAAATTGTTACCATAAAATTCATTTTAGCGCCTGTTTAGAAAATGATTTTAACCACAAGTTAGCTGACTATAAACGAGCTCAGGTAGTAGTCACAGGAACTGAAGCACATGTGTGTGTGTTGCAAACATGTTTAGACTTGCTGGCTGCAGGCTTTCAAGTATTCGTTGTTGAAGATGCCATTGCTTCTCGAAATCAAAACCATAAAAAGCTAGCTATTAAGCAGCTATCTGCAGCGGGTGCTATTATTACTTGTACAGAGAGTGTGATATTTCAATGGCTAGAAAAAGCAGGGACAGATCAATTTAGAGCATTATTGCAATTAATAAAGTGAACCGTGATGCGTATCAAGCCGTATTGGCTCGATTAATTGTGTTTTTGTAAATTATTTAATAATTAAGGCTTTAACTATGACGAGTGTGCGCCGCCTTTTTACTTATTTGTTCCTGTTGTTGTTTATTGAATCTTTGGTTTTAGGTTTTGTTTATTCGACGCTAATAACGGGTGTAGTAACAGGCCTATTACTGCTGTCTTTACCACTTTGGATGCTCTATCAATATCCAACGAGCAAATTAACAGCTCATGTAGTCGCTGCCGGTTGCATGATGTTTTCGTTTTTACACATCCAACAAAGCTACGGCCTCATTGAAGTTCACTTTGAAATATTTATTTTAATGGCAGTGTTGATCATGTTTGTTGAATGGCGCGTGTTTATTACAGCGCTTGTCTTTGTTGCCGTTCACCATTTGAGCTTTTACTTTTTACAGATAAACGAGTCTGGTTTTTATGTTTTCGATCCAGACAGGCTGTATTTTAGCACTGTACTTATTCATGCTGTATATGCCATCGTTGAAGCATTTGTGGCAGGTTATATTGCCAAAACTTTGCATCTGGAGAGAAGCTCAGGTCTTTCTTTAAGCGATACAACAGAACAAATTATGGCTGATGAAAACCGTATAAATATTAGCCTAAGAGCAGATGAGCGCCATAGTAAAGCTGTGGCGGGTTTTAATCGTTTACTTGGCTTTTTATCTCGGGTTGTGGGGGATGTGAAAAGTCAAACTAATGTTCTTAAAAATCAATCTAAACAATTGCTTGAGGTTCATGATGAGCTGCATGAGCAAGCCGTGTTACGTGAGCAGTTGTCTATAGATATTGCACAATCAGGCGAGCGTGTTGCTGAAGGCTTTGCCCATGTTGAACACGAAAGTAATGAATTACAAATGCAATTTGAGCAGTTGCATGTTAGTGCCGCAGACGCATTAAAAGAAGTTGCAAATACCGATACCAAAGCAGCAGAGTTGGCAAGCAACTTACAAGAAGCTGATCAGAATATTTCTCAGTTAGTGAATGCTTGTAGTCATATTTCTGAACTCCTTAATGAGATTTCATCAATTGCTGAGCAAACTAACTTACTTGCGCTAAATGCAGCTATTGAAGCTGCGCGTGCTGGTGAACAAGGCCGCGGCTTTGCGGTAGTGGCTGATGAAGTCAGAAACCTGGCAACGCGCAGTAAACATACCACCGATAAAATAACCAATACGCTCGAAAGCTTGATGCAAAACAGTGCTTCATCAACTAAATCAATGCAAGGCAGTGTGGCACTCATTGAGCAACTGTCAGCGATAAGCTCACAGATGAAACTACAAATTACTGAAATGACAGAGCAAGTTAACCTTGCTGCAAACAGCTCTCAATCGGTTGCGCATGTAGTACAGAGCCAAGCGGGAAATACACGTGCCATTGCCGAGAATTCACAAGCATTAATTGCTAACCAAGCCAAAGACAACCTGATGATTGAAAAGCTTACCGAGCGCGTGCAACTCATTGATGAAAGTATTGATGTGATGGAGCAGGGTATTGCCAAATTCAAGTAGCAAGAGAGTGATTGTGGCAATCCTAGTTTGGATTGCCTTGGTTGTAGCTGCTTTATCGATTGCCTACTCTCAACAAATCACACTTTTTGACCCAGATAGAAAACTAGCAAAGCCAAATTGGCTGTCATTATTTCAAACCTCCATGAGGCTTAGCGCAAAGAACAGCAATACCTTATATATTATTGATGATAATAGCTGTGTCTGTTCAGCTCGCTCCCAAGCCCATATTGCTAGCCTTACAGATTATGCTACTGAACAAGATGTTAAAGTTATAAAGCTTAAACCAACCTCAGCAGTGGCGGCACTATTACCCGCTTACCCGGCTGCTGTACTAATTTCAGAAAATCAACAGCTTGTATACGCAGGTCCATTGTCAAAAGGACTAGCGTGTTCAAGCTTAGATGGCTTTGTCGAGTTAGTAATTGCAAACTTACGTGCTGGGTTTAACAGTCGGTTTATTAATTCAGATGCCGAGGGGTGTTATTGTGAGATTAGGTAGTAAGAAAATTACACATTCGCTATTTACAATAAAGTTGAAAGTATAATTTTAATTGTAGGGTCTTATTTTCGCTTAATTAGATAAAGAGGCCAATTAACTATTGGCCTCTGTAACACGGGAATTATTGAATTTGGCCTCTTATCTCTCCATTTGGATTAGCAGGAGTATGTACATTTATATAATGACCTCCTGAAGCGAGAACAGAGAAAATTTCAGCATTAATCATTAAGCCTGTAGTGCTCATCCAGCGATTCATATCATCACTGTCTTGCTCAAGAGGAGCTAGCACTGGGCCATTTTCACCTGCAAAACCGGTATGAATGTGCGCAGCGCTCGCATCGCTTACTCCTGATGTAAGTACTTGCAATTCAACGCTGTAATCATTGGTGTTTACTAATGCATAGCCATCGCCAGAGGCATCTGTTGTTACCGCAGAAACTTGTTGTTCACCACTTAGTGGGAAGGTCACGAATACATAGTTATCGGTAAGGATTTGGCCACGCAGTTCACCACTTGGGTTAGCAGGCGTATGCACATTAACGTAATGGCCACCTGATGCGAGTATTGCGAAAATGTCGGCATTGATCATGGTGTTTTCAGGTGTTTGCCACAGATTTGCATTCTCGCTTGACTGCTCTAGCGCAGCAAGTACATCACCATTCATACCGATACGGCCAGTGTGAATGTGTGCAGCAGTAGCATCACTAACACCTTCAGTTAATGCTCTTAATTCTAGATGGTAATTATCCATGTTCACTAATGCATAACCACTGCCTGATGCCATAGTGTCGACAGCAGGAACTTCTTGCATTCCACTGAGTGGGAAAGTAACAAGCTGATAGTTGTCTGTTAGGATCTGACCTCTAATTTCGCCACCTGGGTTAGCTGGCGTATGAACATTAATATAATGGCCACCTGAAGCAAGTACTGCGAAAATATCAGCATTAATTTGCGTGTTTTCCGGTGTCATCCACATTCCTGTATCAGTACTTGATTGCTCAAGCGCAACTAATACATCGCCATTTGTGCCAATCCGGCCTGTATGAATGTGAGCGCCTGTTGCATCATCAACGCCCATGGTGCTAACACGTAGTTCTAAGCCGTAATTATCCATGTTAATTAATGCATAAGCTTCGCCGCTAGCGTTACTCATAACGGCAGGTACCTCTTGCTTACCGCTAAGTTTAAAGGTTGTGAAGATATAATTGCTGGTAAGAATTTGTCCGCGAAGCTCGCCACCAGGGTTACCCGGGGTATGGACATTTACGTAATGGCCTCCAGAAGCTAGTACTGCAAAAATATCAGCATTGATTTGAGTATTACTTGGCGTCATCCACACGTTGCTGTCGTCCATTGATTGTTCAAGAGCGACTAATACATCGCCATTTGTACCAATACGACCTGTATGAATGTGCGCAGCGCTGGCATCGTCTAAGCCTGAGGTTACAACAGTAAGCTCGACACTGTAGTCGGTAGTATCAACTAATGCATAGCCATCACCACTTGCCATTGTGTTCACCATTGGTACTTCTTGATTGCCACTTAAAGCGAATGTAGCAACAGCGTAGTTATCCGTTAGGATCTGGCCGCGGATTTCACCACCGGCATACTCAGGCGTATGAACGTTGACATAATGACCACCATCTAAAAGGATTGCTAAAGTGTCACTATCGATTGTTGTACCTTCTGGGACTACCCAATCTGTCATTACTTCATCATCTTGCTCTAGAGCAACAAAAACATCACCATTTGAACCTAATTTTCCAGTGTGGATATGAGCCGCCGTTGCGTCATCAACACCCATAGTCACTGCACGAAGGCGCAATTCTGTTGTGGCACTGTCGTAAGACGCATAGCCATAACCCATTGCGTCGCTGTCGTTCATAGGTACTTGTTGATCGCCATTTAAAACAAAGGTGATGATACTGGTTGTATCAGGCACAATTTGCGCACGTAATTCACCATTAGCATACTGCTCAGTGTGTAGATTTATATACCAATCGCCATCCATTAAATCAGCGATTAAGCTTTCATCAAGGTCGGTAATTGCGACTTCATACATTCCATCAGTGGTGGCTTCAAATGTGAATGCAACATCGCCATTAGCACCTAAGTCGCCATCATGTATATGTGCTGCGCTAAAGCCCTCGACTGAGCTTGCGTCAAGTGTTGCGCGAAATTGCATTAAACTTTCGTCAAGCTCTACTGTTGCAGTTGCTGTTTGCATTGAGTTATTCATCGGCACTTCTTGCTTGCCGCTCAATGTAACGGAGTAGGTCATACTTGGGCTGAATTCTTGAACTGGGGGTGGAGTAACCACTTCGGTTTTATCGTCGTCATCATCGCTGCATGCTGTGATAAATAGCAAGCTTGTTGCCAAGAGTAAGTATTTCATCGTTCTTCCTTATATATTTGTATGTTCGGACGTTACGACGTGTCCATCACAACAAAGTGAACGAGGGAGATTTGAAAAGCGATCACAAAAGGTTATTAAAAAGTTATCAAATAGTAATTTATAACTAGTTTTTGCGATTAACTAAATTATGCTTTAGGGAAACAAGTACAAGGTAAGTGCTTGAGTGTGCCTTAAGACTTTAAATAGAAAGATTTGGATGCTTAATAGGTACGTTTTGTGCATTAATTTCTTTTTAAACAGCACAGCTTAAAAGTGTCAAAAAAATAACCTTAGGAATATCATGCAAGTTACTTCATTTTCATCTTCTGTATTGTCAGACCCTGTGGGTCAGAAAAATAAAAATGATCTAAATCTAAACACCAATAATGCAACAAACAGTTACGCTAAAAATAATCAGCAAAATAACAATGTAGATTCTGACACAGAGACAAAACCAGATACCCCACTCACTCAGCAAGAGTTAGTTGCTAAGATTAAAGAACTGCAAAATAAAATTAATATTGTAGAGACAAATGAAGAGTTAACGCCTGAGCAGCGTGAAGTGCAACTAAAAGAATTAAACGAGCAGTTAGACGATGAGGTTAATGCTGTTCAGCGAGCAGTGAAAAGCAATGTTTCTTCGATGATCAATTCACTATTTTCAATGCCTAGCAATAATCACTCCGGTATGCTTTTCAATAACAAAGCATAAAGTGTAATTAGAGGGACTCTTTTGCGATTCAAAGTTTGGGTAAGTAGTGCAAAATTGCCGCAGGCTTTAATAGCTAAATTATTAAGCCTGTTAATTTGGGGTTACTGAAAAATCATTAACTTTAGTTATGCTTTTGGTGCGGTCGTCTTAAGTAGCTACTTGCCCACATTACTGACAAACAACAACTAGCAAATTAGATCTTACAAAAAAATTTAAAAATTTTTCTTTCCCTGCTTTTGACTAACCGTCCATAACATAAGGGGAAATTTTTATGCGTCTGCCATTTAGACAGTTCTGGTTCAAAAGTTATGCAAATATTGTCTATAACACTATTGCGAACTATTACCGTTTAGATTAATATGCATTCCATCAACAGAAATGAGAGTGGTTTGCATTCATGTATATTTGCCTTTGCCATGGTGTAACTGACAAAAAAATTGAACAAACAATTGATGATGGCGCGATGACTATGCGTGAATTATCAAAAGAGCTGCAGGTGGGTACCCAGTGCGGCAAGTGTTGTGGTTGTTGTAAAAAAATTCTCAATCGTAAACTAATTGAAATTGCTGATATTACTGAGCAAGTAGCTTAATCTATTTGCTCTTAAAGCCGTTAAAACCTTTTTATTACTACTTTTTACTTCTTTATCCCTCCATATTAGTTTTTATTTGCTTTTAATCCGTTCATTTATTAGGGTAATAGTATAACGATCACGTGTATCTCACGTTAAATCAATGGTAGGAAGCCATGATACTAGACTCTTCAAAACTCCTTTTTTGTGTATTATTTTTGTATATTTCTGGTTGCGCACAATTACCTTCAAGAGAGTCTATTCAACCAAGTTATGCCATTGCAGCAGATACACCCAGTACTATAGGAGATGCGGTGGGTAATAATCATCCTGGATTATCTGGTTTTTATCCTCTAGCAGATGGGGTCGATGCCTTTGTAGCTAGATTGGCACTTATTGATTCTGCAGAGCACACCATTGATGTGCAGTACTATTTATACCACAGACAGCAAACCACTATATTATTTACGGCTTTTTTATTAAAAGCTGCGGAGCGTGGGGTAAGAGTACGTTTACTACTCGATGATTTATCGCAAGCAGATAGTGAATTAGACCTCGCTGCACTGGCTGTTCATCCTAATATTGAAGTTCGTTTATTTAATCCCTTTCCTAACCGTCGTTTTAAAGCGCT
The DNA here is from genome assembly GCF_024124645.1 of Pseudoalteromonas sp. Ps84H-4. NCBI lineage: Bacteria > Pseudomonadati > Pseudomonadota > Gammaproteobacteria > Alteromonadales > Pseudoalteromonadaceae > Pseudoalteromonas > Pseudoalteromonas sp. Ps84H-4. The sequence continues at coordinate 66,750 of NZ_JAMXSK010000013.1, forward strand.
TGGCTTTCTAAGTAATTACAGTCAACTGTCAAGACGAATGCATAATAAGAGTTTTATTGTTGATAATCGGATTTTTATCACTGGTGGCCGAAATATTGGCAATGCTTATTTTTCGGCAGAAGATCATTCTGAATTTATTGATTTAGATGTCATGAGTGCTGGAGAGATTGTTCCAGAGGCATCAAAAGCCTTTGATTTGTATTGGAATCACCAACTTTCTTACCCTGTTGAAGAGTTACATGGTTCACGAGATGAGCAATCTTTGGTTGATATTACAAACACACTTTCAAGTTATGTTGAGCAAAATCAGCAAAGTAATTATGTAGAACAATTACGTGAAAGTGAGTTTGTAAAACGGCTTCAAAATGATGATATTAAGTTTGATTGGCAAAAATCTGTGCTGTTTTACGACCATCCCGATAAAGTGATGAATGATGTCAATGAGCGCTCTGCAAACATGTCACCACTATTATTCAAAGAAATGGGTGAGCCCAAGCATAGAGCAATTATAATTTCACCCTATTTTATTCCTCGCGATTCAGGTGTGAAACTGTTAACAAACTGGGCTCAAAAAGGTATTGATGTCACTATTTTAACGAATTCTTTAGCTGCTACGGATGTATCCGCGGTGCATGCTGGTTATAAAAAATACCGAGAAGATCTCATTAAGGCTGGGGTAAAGCTTTGGGAATTAAAACCCAGTGATCTAATGGCTATTAAGCGCAAAGCAGGGCGTAAAGTTACAGGGTCATCGCAAGCAAGCTTACACGCAAAAACCATGACCTTTGATGATGAAAGGATTTTTGTGGGTACCATGAATCTAGACCCTCGCTCACTTGATTTAAATACCGAGATGGGAGTGTTAATCGAAAGCGAAAAGCTTAGTCGCTTTTTAGCCCATTGGGTTGATACGCAAATGCCCGAATATGCCTGGAAAGTTGCACTTAAAGATGATGACTTAGTTTGGCTCGACACAGTAAGTAATGAGCAGTTTGATGAAGAACCACAAACGTCATCTTGGCGGCGTTTTCAGGTTTGGTTTATTTCGCTATTCCCCATAGAAGATGAACTCTAAATTATTCACTCAGTATTTGTATCTAAGCCCAACTTTTTAGTTGGGCTTTTTGTTCTCAGTCTTTAGTTGTTAACTATTTCGGGATAAAAAATTGCAATTGAGCGTACACGTGTAAACCCATTGTATTCAAGTGCTTAGCATACAAAGAAAAAATAAATATAAAAAAATGTTAAAAAAACTGGTTGGACCAATTGATCTATTGCTCATTTTGTGACGTAATGTAGGTATTACTATCTGGTCGGATGAGTTTATTATGAGCTTACGTACAAAATTAAAAAAAGTATTACCTAGTATTTCAATTACAGAACAAGAAGCGTTAGATGCGGGTGATGTTTGGTTAGAAGGTTCAATCTACCAAGGTAAACCTGACTTCGATGCACTTCGTGACGTGCCAGCAGCTAAGCTGAGCGCTGAAGAACAAGCATTCTTAGATGGCCCAGTTAAAGAATTATTATCAATGATTGATGATTCTGAAATTCAAAATGGTGTACATCTTCCTGACTACATTCTTGATTTCTTGAAAAAAGAGCGCTTTTTCTCGCTTATCATCCCTAAATCATTCGGCGGTTTAGAGTTCAGCCCTTATGCAAACTCTACAATTGTTGCGACTATTGCGACTAAGAGTTCTGCGGTTGCGGTAACCGTGATGGTTCCTAACTCTCTAGGCCCAGGTGAGCTATTACTACACTTCGGTACTAAAGAGCAGCAAGATCACTACTTACCACGCCTTGCAAATGGTCGTGATATTCCATGTTTCGCGCTGACTAGCCCAGAAGCGGGTTCAGATGCTGGTGGTATTCCAGATATCGGTGTTGTTAAACGTGGTCAATTCAATGGCGAAGAAGTTTTAGGTTTAGAAATTACTTGGGACAAACGCTACATCACTCTAGCACCTATTGCGACAGTATTAGGTTTAGCATTTAAAGTGGTTGACCCTGATGGTTTACTAGGTGGTAAAGAAAACCTAGGTATTACCTGTGCGCTTATTCCTAAAGATCACCCAGGTGTTCAGCTTGGTAATCGTCATGACCCTATGGGTATCCGTTTTTACAACGGTACGACTCGCGGTGAAAAAGTATTTGTACCAATGGACTTCATCATTGGTGGTCAAAAGAACATCGGTCGTGGCTGGCAAATGCTGGTTAGCTGTTTAGGTGCTGGCCGTGGTATCTCGTTACCGGCACTAGGTGTTAGTTCATCACAAGTGGCATTTAAAGGTGCTTCTGAGTACGCAGCAGTGCGTGAGCAGTTTGGTCTGGCGATTGGTCAATTCGAAGGTATTCAAGAGAAGCTTGCTGATATCGCAGGTAAAACTTACCTTCAAGAAGCAATGCGAGTATTAACAACAGAAGGTTTAGGCATGGGCTTAAAACCATCTGTAGTCACTGCGATTGCTAAATACCACATGACAGAAATTGGCCGTAACGTGCTTGATTCAGCAATGGATATTCAAGCAGGTAAAGCGATTCAAAATGGGCCGCAAAATACATTAGCAAGTGGTTATGTTGCTCAACCTATCGCAATCACGGTTGAAGGTGCAAACATCCTTACTCGTAACCTAATGATTTTTGGTCAAGGTGTAATGCGTTGTCACCCTTACCTGCAATCTATGGTTGAGTCTATCCATAGCGAAGACAAAAATGCAGACAAAGAATTCAACAGTATCTTACGTAAAACAGTGGGCTACAGCGTAGCTAACAGCTTACGTGCTTTCCGTTTAGGTGTATTACCGTTTACTGCGGGTGCTAAATCGTCACTACCAGAAGTACGTGAATACGAAAAAGCAGCACACAAACTATCTGCAAAACTTGCAGTTTACGCTGACTTCTCGTTATTGGTACTGGGCGGCAAACTTAAGCAAGCAGAAATGTTATCTGCACGTTTAGGTGACGTAATGAGCTTCTTGTATGCGGCGATGGCATCGATTAAATACTACGAGCAAAAAGTAGCAAGCAGTGAACGTGAGCAAGCTGCGCCTTACTTCCACTATGCGACTCGCTTTGCACTACAAAGCGCTGAAGAAGCATTGCATAAGTTCCTAGATAACTTCCCTGCAAGTGGTACTCGTAAGTTTATGCGTTTCATTACTATGAACTACTCAAAGAAAATGCCTAAGATCAGCGATGATTTAATCCGTGAACTTGCGACTCAAGCGCAAATGGATACGGCATTTAAAGCGCAAATCACTCACTTGGTTAATCCAATTGAAGGTGATGGTCATTACATCAATGAGCAAGCGTACAAAGCGAAAATGGCGTGTCTTGATTTACTTGCAAAAGTTAAAAAAGCACTGCGTGCTAAAACTATCAAGCCGGGCGTTCGTTTTGCAGAAACTCTTGATAATGCACTTGTTGCAAGTGTTATCAACGAAGAAGAGTATGCAAAACTGATTGACTACAACAAGAAACGTGAGAAAGCGATTCGTGTTGATGAGTTCGATTTTGATATGAACTTACTGGATGACAATGCAAAGCCAGTTAACCCACTTAAAAGTGTGGTAAACGAGTAATTCAACAATGCAAGTCCTTAGCAGTATTAGGACTTTATCTACGAAAACCCGTGCTTAGCACGGGTTTTTTATTGCTTACGGGCCGTTGTGTCAATAGCTAATTTCACCTACCATTGCCATACGTTTTTTAAATCATAGAGCGTTATGGATCTTAGGCAATTTGTTACTTCTCACTTTTCAAACATTACAAATTTACAGCAAGCCGCGTCAGTTTGGAGCGGGTGCGGTGAGATTATTCGTTGCCAAGTGAACGGTGCAGCGACTGTAATTAAAGCGATTGAAGTGCCTAGCCAGATTAATCATAGCCGTATAACGCAAAGTGATTTTGCTCTTGCCAGAAAGCGCCAATCCTACTTAGTCGAATTTAACTGGTATCGGCATTATTCTAATCAATTACCCCATGAAGCTGCAACAATCCACTGTATTGATGCAATACAAGAGGGCACTAAGCAAGCGTTATTATTTAGTGATTTCGTAGCACATGGTTACCAGCAAGCACATGCTACACACAGCCACATTCAAGCAATTATAAACTGGCTTGCACATTTTCATGCTTTTCATTTAGCAAGCTCATCCGAGGGGCTTTGGCCTCGAGGTAGTTATTGGCATTTAGCAACACGGCCAGATGAGTTACAGCGTATGAGCGATTTAAGCTTAAAAGCGCAGGCGCAACCTATTGATACTGCGCTGAGTGAGTCACCTTACCAAACGATAATTCATGGTGATGCTAAGCTTGCCAACTTTGCTATTGCGCCACAAAACCAACATGTTCTTGGCTATGATTTTCAATATGTTGGCAAGGGTGTTGGGGTGATTGATGTAATGTATTTTTTAGGCAGTTGTTTAGATGATACAGCATTAAAATCAGTTGCAGATGATTATTTAAATGGTTATTTTGACACTCTTACCCTAGCACTAAAACGCTTTCAACCGAGTATAAATCCTGTGCATGTTGTTAGTAGTTGGCGAGCGCTATGGTGTTACGCATGGAGTGATTTTTATCGCTTTTTAGCAGGTTGGAGCCCTGATCATGCAAAAATAAATGGCTACATGCAGCAGCAATTTGTAACGTACTTAAAAATAAAGGATTAGCAATGAATAAGCCAATGCGATTTGCCATTATCGGCTGTGGTGCTGTAACCGAAGTGAAAAGCGGCCCTGCTTATCAGCAAGCAGAAGGTATTGCGCTTATTGGGGTGACACGCCGCGACCTAGAAAAAGCCCATGATTATGCTAAACGCCATAATGTTGCAAAGGTGTTCGCATCGCCAAGCGAACTAATTAACGATAACAGTGTTGATGCAGTGTATATTGCCACGCCGCCTGATAGCCATAAAGCGTATGCTCTTGAGGTTGCTGCGGCAGGTAAACCTTGTTGTATTGAAAAGCCACTGGCGCCAAGTTATCAAGACAGCCTTGACATTGTTGCAGCGTTTAAAGAAGCTAATCAGCCGCTGTTTGTTGCCTATTATCGCCGTTCATTACCACGCTTTAATCACGTTAAACAGTTACTTGAGCAAGGTGCGATTGGTAAGCCTCGTCATGTTAGTTGGCATTTAAGTAAGTCGCCGAATCCCCTTGATTTATCGGGAGAGTATAATTGGCGTACCGATCAAACAGTAGCACGAGGCGGTTACTTCGACGATTTAGCCAGCCATGGCCTTGATTTACTTGCTTACCTTTTAGGTGATTTTAAAAAGGTGCATGGTTTATGTGCTAATCAACAAGGCTTATATTCTGCATTCGATGCCATAACCGCACACTGGCAGCATCAATCTGGTGTTACTGGCACCGGAAGCTGGAACTTTGCTTCAGCAAATCGTTTTGATGATGTAATGATTTATGGCAGTGAAGGCGAGCTTAGCTTTAGTGTATTTGATGAAAAGCCGATTGTGCTGAACAACGCAAAGGGAACACAACAGCTCGTAATTGATAACCCTGCGCATATTCAACAATATCATGTTGAAAACATGGCGAATTATTTTCATGCCCAGCAACCACACCCATCAACCGGTGAAACCGCACTACATACAAGCTGGGTTATGGAGCAAATTTTATCGGCTTAGTGTTCAAACGCTGCATTGAAAGCATTTACAATTTGCGTGTTTTCACCTTCATGAAATAGCGCCATTAGGCGCTCACTAATTAAAGTGCGTACTTTTTCTGATTTAAGCGCTTTGTCGAACAGCGCGATTGCTTGTTTGCCGACCTCTGTTGGTGAACAAGCAATATAACCAAACACCGCGGCTTTTTCTGGTTTAAGGCTGATATAACGAATACTACTTAGTCCCGGAGCTCGTTTATAACGGTTGCTAAATACAGTTTGGTATTCTAAAACGGCATCAATTTTATTTTGAAATAACATTTGCCCTAGCCTTGGTGCATTTGTTGCCCCTTCTAACATAAAAAAGTGCTCATCATCTAAGCGTATAAAGTTATCAATTTCTTCTGAATATGAGCGGTCCTTGATGATGCCTATTGTTAAATTGAAGTCATTAATAGCTTGTAGCAGGGTAATGGAATCAGGGATCTTTGGCTTGTTGAATACCACCAATTTGTTAGCAGGAAAAGCCATCAGAGGGTATTGACTAAATACGGCTTGGGCCTCACGGTCAGGGGTTTTTAATTTATTGTATAAGCAAACATTATTCATTTTGCTTAACTGCTGCCATTCTCTTAGCCGACTTGCCGGTATAAAGTGCAGGCTGATTTCATCACCTAACTCAGCGGCAGCAGCAAGTAAAAACGTAGTGGCTTCATTTTCTGGATTGCCGCCATCTTGGGGGATAAAGTCAGCCATCATTTGAATATTGAGTGTTTCACTGTGGGTTGGTAAGGAAATGCAACAAAATAGTATTAAGGTAAATGTGAGTGTTTTCATTACAGCTTAACCCAAAAAATAATTAAATCTTAAATATTGACCGTACGTGTTGTTGCAAAAAAATTAAAATTTGCACACAGCTGTTTAATTTTAGACCAGTTGTTCGAATTAATGCAGTAAGTATGCAATTTTTGCAGTCGAGTAGACTATTTTGCGCTAAAATAGGCGTAATTTATTTCATTTAGGTTCTACTTATGTCTATCCATGTTATTACTCATCCGTTAGTTCAACACAAACTTGGCCTTATGCGCGCACAAGGTATTAGCACAAAAAGTTTCCGTGAGCTGGCGTCTGAAGTAGGTACTTTGCTTACATACGAAGCAACAAAAAACCTACCATTAGAAAGCGTGCAGATCACTGGATGGGATGGTTCAAACCTCAATGTAGAGCACATTAAAGGTAAAAAAATTACTGTTGTGCCGATTCTACGTGCCGGCCTTGGTATGATGGATGGCGTTATGCAATTATTACCTGCTGCAAAAGTTAGTGTTGTAGGTTTGCAGCGTAACGAAGAAACATTGGAGCCTGTGCCATACTTTGAAAAACTAGTTGGTAAAATTGATGAGCGTTTAAGCCTTGTTATTGACCCAATGCTGGCAACGGGTGGTTCAATGATCGCCACAATCGATATGCTGAAAAAAGCAGGTTGTAAAGATATTAAAGTGATTGTACTAGTGGCAGCACCTGAAGGTGTAGAAAAAACCCTTGAGGCGCACCCAGATGTTGAAATCTTCACGGCATCACTAGATAGTCACTTAAACGAAAAAGGCTATATCATCCCAGGCTTAGGAGATGCCGGTGACAAGATCTTTGGTACAGTGTAAGGCGTGCACGTGGAAAATCATCAAACATTTTCGTTAAAAACAATTCTAACCGGCGCGCAAATGCTGTTTGTTGCATTTGGCGCACTGGTACTTGTGCCGTTACTGACAGGCCTTGATCCCAATGTGGCTTTATTTACCGCAGGCCTAGGAACCTTGCTGTTTCATGTGGTTACCAAAGGCCAAGTTCCTATCTTTTTAGCATCGTCTTTTGCTTTTATTGCACCTATTATCGCCTCAGTACAAATGTGGGGTATTCCTGCAACTATGGGTGGTTTAATGGTGGCAGGCTTTTGCTATTTTGCACTTAGCTTGATTGTAAAATTTAAAGGCGTGAATGCACTGCATAAAGTGTTACCGCCTGTGGTTGTTGGCCCAGTTATTATGGTGATTGGTTTAGCCTTAGCGCCCGTTGCTGTGAATATGGCAATGGGTAAAGCAGGGGATGGCAGCGCGCAACTAGTTCCTTATGAACAAGCTATTTGGGTGTCTGGTTTATCATTATTGGTTACGCTGATTTTTGCGGTATGGGGTAAAGGTGTATTTAAACTTATTCCTATTCTTGCTGGTGTTATCGCAGGTTATCTTGCTTCGTTATTTATAGGTATTGTGGAATTTAATGCGGTTACTGAAGCTCGCTGGTTTGCTGTACCTGCATTTACTTACCCTGAGTTTAAGTGGCAAGCTATTTTATTTATGGTGCCTGTGGCCATTGCGCCAGCTATAGAACATATTGGCGACATGATGGCAATTAGCCAAGTCACGGGTAAAGACTATTTAAAGAAACCGGGCTTACATCGCACTTTATTGGGTGATGGTTTAGCAACCTCTGCGGCATCGGTTTTTGGTGGTCCACCTAATACAACCTACTCTGAAGTAACGGGGGCGGTCATGCTTACGCGTAACTTCAACCCTCGAGTGATGCTTTGGACTGCTATCATCGCGATTGTGCTCGCATTTGTGGCAAAAATGGGTGCGGGTTTACAAACTATTCCGGTTCCTGTGATGGGCGGTATCATGATTTTACTATTTGGCTCAATTGCCGTTGTAGGTTTAAATACTTTAGTAAAATCAGGTGAAGACCTTACCGCGCCTCGAAACTTGACTATCATCGCACTGATTTTAGTGTTTGGTATTGGTGGCATGCACCTCGGCGGTGACGAGTTTAGTTTGCAAGGTGTGAGCTTATGCGCAATTTTAGGGATTATCTTAAATGCTGTCCTCCCCAAAGCAGTGCAACAAGTTGATTAGAACTTAAAAACTGCTTAAATATTGCACCAAAAAAGCGCGTTAAATACGCGCTTTTTTTGTAACTATATAAAAAATAACGAGTTATAAAACTGGTCTACTAACTGCATTTATCTCTATGTCATACTGGTAGGAGCGATTATGCAAGAGGCAAATGTTGTGGATATTACCCCGTTTTTAGCGAAACATCAGTTACCACTCAAGTATCAATACTTAAGTGAGCAATTTTTTATACCCCTCGCGCAAGATATCTTGAGCGCAAAAATGACCGGCCAATCTATGCTGGTGGCTATCAACGGCTGCCAAGGCTCAGGAAAAACAACCCTCGCTGATTTTTTAGTGACTTGGGTTAATAGCAATACTGAATTTAACAGTGTGTCATTATCAATCGATGACTTTTATTTAAGTCGTGATGCACGCACTGAGCTTGCTAAAGATGTTCATCCCTTGTTTGCCAGTCGTGGTGTACCAGGTACGCATGATACGCAATTAATGGAGCAAACCTTATCGGCCTTGTTGGCAGGTAAAGTGGATGTGCCATTACCTCAATTTGATAAGCTAACCGATGATCCAGTGCCACAAGCCCAGTGGCCGAGCAACCAAAAGCCCGTAGATATCGTGTTTTTTGAGGGTTGGTGTGTAGCCAGTACACCTCAGCAACCTTATCAACTGCAAACTCCAGTTAATGAATTAGAACAACTAGAAGATGCCGACGGCATTTGGCGTCGCTGCGTAAATAGCTGTTTAGCAAATGAATATCAAAATGTATTCGCAATGGCCGATTACACCATTATGTTAAAAGCGCCATCATTTGAAGATGTGTATGCTTGGCGCTTAGAGCAAGAGCAAAAGTTAATTGCCAAAAAAGGCCAAGGGCAGGGCACGTTTGACGAAGTGAGTTTAAAGCGTTTTATCTCTCATTTTGAACGTATTACGCGTGAAAACTTAGCCACTCTTGCGCACAGTGTTGATGCTTTATTGTTGCTTGATACTGAGCGTGATATTACCAAAATGGAACTACTCGCTGACCAAATTGCTCAACCACTTATTTTTACTGATTTAGACGGCACATTGCTTGATCACGATAGTTACGAATGTGAGGTGATCAAACCATTTTTGGCTAAGTTGAATGATACCGGTGTCAATGTCATTTTTAATACCAGCAAAACATTTGCAGAAGTCACTGATATTCAAAAAGCTTTAAATCATCACCAACCCTTTATTGTGGAAAATGGCGCGGCCGTTTATATCCCGAAAGATTATTTTAAAGTAAAGCCGATTGGCTGTGATGAATATCAAGGTTATTGGCGTTTTGCGATGACACAAAGCACCGATAAATTGCATGAAGATCTTAAACAATATGCCAGTCAATTTAGCCATTGTGTGCGCTTATTTAGTCAATTTAGTGCACAAGAAATAGCTGAACTAACAGGGCTACCCGTTGATAAAAGCGAACTGGCTTTAAAGCGCCAATATTCAGACCCAATTTGCTTTTCTGGCAGTGATGAAGAGAAACAAGGTTTGATAGAGGCAATGAGTCAAGCAGGATACGAAGTGCTTGTTGGTGGTCGCTTCATTCACCTAACTAAAGGTAACAACAAAGGCCTTGCACAAAAATGGTTGTTAAATCAGTTCAAAAAAGCTTATCGCAATCCATTCACTGTAATAGCGCTCGGCGACAGTCAAAACGATGTCGCCATGCTAAAAGCGGCCGACACCGCCATTTTAATCAATAACCCTGGCAGCCAAGTACAATCGCAAATATTACAAAAAGCTTGGCAGCTAAGCGAAAAACCAGCCCCAGCAGGTTGGGTTCAAGAAGTTTCTGCGTTAACTATCATCAAAGCGCGTTTTGCAGCAAAACAGGAGCAATCTCATGGCTGATTTCTATCAAAATGGCATTATCACGACCTTACACAATATTGCTGACCGTCCAGTCGAAGAACTAGAAAAAGAGTTATTGGATTTTTCAAAACAGCGTCCTATGGGTTTGATTTTACCCTCACTTTACAGTGAGTTAGAAGGACCCGCTTTGCAAAATATTATAGCTGAGCTCAAACATGTGCCTTACTTATCACAAATTACCATTGGCCTAGATCGCGCCGACGAAAGCCAATATCGCCATGCGTTACAGTTTTTTGCTGAGCTTGACCAGCATCATAAGGTACTTTGGAATGATGGCCCGCGTTTACAAGCGCTTGATAAAGAACTACAAAAACTTGGCGTTGCGCCACGAGAGCTAGGTAAAGGTCGCAATGTTTGGTATTGCATGGGTTATAAGTTAGCAACCTCAAAAGTAGAGTCAATTGCACTACATGACTGCGATATTTTGACTTACGACAGAGCACTTTTAGCACGCTTAATTTATCCTGTTGCTCACCCTCGTTTTAACTATGAATTTTGTAAAGGCTTTTACCCGCGCACCGCTGAGGGCAAAATTAATGGCCGCGTGTCACGTTTGCTGGTAACGCCGCTATTACGCTCATTTAAAACAATTTTAGGTAGCAACGATTATTTAGAATACATGGACTCGTTTCGTTATCCGCTAGCGGGTGAGTTCTCATTCCGTCGCGATGTACTTAATGATATTCGTATTCCAAGTGACTGGGGTCTCGAAATTGGCGTGTTATCAGAGATGTATCGCAATTACTCGCATAACCGGTTATGTCAGGTTGATATTGCTGATAACTATGATCATAAACACCAAGACCTATCGCTTGAAAACCAAGCAGCGGGCTTGTCGAAAATGTCGATTGATATTACTAAAGCTTTATTCAGAAAGCTGGCTACCCAAGGGGTGACCTTTACCAGCGAAACAATTCGTTCATTAAAAGCAACTTACTACCGTATCGCACTCGATTTTATCGAAACTTATCACAACGATGCGCTGATGAATGGTTTAACACTTGATATTCACCATGAAGAGAAAGCCGTTGAAATGTTTGCGCAAAACATTATGAATGCGGGTCAGCACTTCTTAGAAAACCCAATGGAGGCACCATTTGTGCCGAGTTGGAACCGAGTCGCTTCGGCAATGCCAGATGTATTTGCTCGCTTAGAAGAAGCCGTAGAGCTTGATAACAAAGAATTTATTTAACGGAGAAGACACGTGACTTTAGAGCTACTCCAACAACGGGTTATACAGCATTTAACCTGTATCTACGCCGAGGTTGAGCTATCAACCTCGCTTGAACAACTTGCAGACAGGCTTATCAATACCATGTTAGGTGATGATCCTGTACGTGACCCAACGCCGCATAAAAACCGTTGGGATGAGCAAGACATGATTTTAATTGCTTATGGTGATTCAATCATTCGCCATGCGAATACGGATGAAGCCGTGGCAAAGCCTGAAGAGCCACCTTTGCATACTCTACATCGGTTTGTAAAAAGCCAATGCTTGCCTGAGCTTAATGCACTTCACATTTTGCCATTTTACCCATATAGCTCAGATGAAGGCTTTGCGGTAATGAATTATGTGCAAGTGAATGAAGCGTTAGGCAGTTGGCAGCATATTCGTGATATTTCAGCAGATGTTAGATTGATGGCTGATTTGGTGATCAACCATTGTTCAAGCCGCAGCGTTTGGTTTGAAAACTTTATTCAAGGCAAAGAGCCGGGTAAAGGGTATTTTAAAACGGCAAGCCCGAGTGACGACCTAGTGCAGGTTGTTCGTCCGCGTACATCGCCTCTTTTACAAGCGGTCGAAACAAAAGATGGTTTGCAACATGTGTGGTGTACGTTTAGTCATGACCAAGTCGACTTTGATTTTGCCAACCCAGATGTACTTAACGAGTTTGTGGGTATTATTCGTCATTATTTAGATAATGGTGTGCGTATTTTCCGCCTTGATGCGGTGGCTTTTTTATGGAAAAAGCTCAATACCCGTTGCATTAATTTACCTGAAACTCACGAAGTGATCAGGCTACTTCGTACCCTTATTGAGCACTTTGAGCCTAATGTGATTATTATCACTGAAACCAATATTCCAAATCGCGAAAACCTATCGTACTTTGGTAATGCCAACGAAGCGCATTGTATTTACAACTTCTCATTGCCACCGTTGTTGTTACACACTTTACTCAGTGGCGACAGCACTGCATTAAAGCATTGGATGATGAGTATGCCACCTCCTCAAGAAGGGACCGCATACTTTAACTTTATAGCTTCACATGATGGTATTGGTTTAAGGCCTGTCGAAGGGTTATTGGAGCAAAGTGAAATTGCCGAAATGGTCAGTACGACTGCAAAGTATGGCGGTAAAGTCTCACTGCGTACCGCACCTGATGGAACTAACACCCCTTATGAATTAAACATTGCTTTATTTGATGCATTGCAAGGTACTCATAAAGGCCCTGATAAGTGGGGAGTTGCTCGCTTTTTATGTGCACATGCCATTATGTTTGCGCTTGAAGGCATTCCTGGTTTGTATATTCATAGCTTACTCGGTACTACCAACGATTATGAGCGCTTTGAAAATAGCCAACATAATCGGGCTATTAACCGTCACCGTTGGCAAGAATCAGATTTACTAGCAAAACTGAGTAATGAAAATGCCCATCACCGTACTGTGTTTAAAGCGATGAAAAACTTGATGGCTATTCGTAAGGCGCAAAGCGCATTTCACCCTAATGCGACGCAATATACGTTACATTTAAGTGAGGGGTTATTTGGTTTTTGGCGACAAAGTATTAACCGTTCACAAAGCATGTTTTGTGTTTATAACATTAGTGATGAGACGCAAACTCTTACTCTTGCAGACTTAAATTTGATTGGTACCGAGCAGTGGCGAGATTTAATAAGCGGGGAGCAAATTACTGAGCAAACACAAACATTGTCGCTGACTCCATATCAAGCAGTTTGGCTCAGCAATAAATAGTCCTATCATCAAGATAATACAAGTCTTATCGTTAACAAGTAAGCCCATCAGGTGGGTTTGCTTGTTAACAAGTAACTTACAGTTATCGTAAATTGCTTCCTTATTGCACACCAAATTATCATTCCAGCTTAATTTTCAATGAAATAGTATTAGAAATTAAATCTTATTTAATCTAATTTACCGTTTTTAGTAAAAAAGTAAAGTTAACAATATTTACAATATAAAAGATAACTATTATCATTTGGTTTTATTTTTAGGTGCACTTTACGATGAACAAAGCAGTACTCTCTCTCGCGGTGTCATTGGCTTTGACTCCACTATACAGTGTTGCAAATGATGACATGCAAGCTCAACTCGAAAAACTTCAACAACAACTCCTTGAACAACAAAAAGCGATTGATTACTTAAAAAGTCAATTAGATGCGAAAAACACCCAGCAAGTTGCAGTGCAGCAAAAAGCCCCAGTTGTTACTGAGCAAGCAACCCCAATTGCTTCAGTCGCAAGCAAAAAAGACTCAAAACTTACTTTTAAAAGCTATGGTACTTTGCTTTACAAAAGTGACGAAGTGTTTGCCAACGTTCAAGATACTTCACCAGAGCGCCGCGCCACTACAGACTTAGAGCGAGTTGTCACTGAGTTTGAATATGAAATTGATGATAAGTGGAAAGTCGAATTTGAACTTGAGTATGAGCATGGCGGTACAGGTACCACGCTTGAATACGATGGCTTTGAAGAATTTGGCGAATTTGAATCAGAAGTTGAAGCGGGTGGTGAAGTTATTGTCGAAAAGCTGCAACTAGAATATGAATATAACCCTAACTTTACTGTCAAGTTTGGTCATATATATGTTCCGGTAGGCTTAGGCACAGACTTAAACAAGCCTGATCAATACTTTACCACGACTCGCCACTGGGGTGAGGCAACCATGATCCCGCAAGTTTGGCACGAAACTGGAGTTAACTTAATTTCTCGTTGGTCTGACTTTACACTGCAAACATTGGTGACGACAGGTCTTAACTCTGAATACTTCCGTTCGACTAATTGGGTCGCGGGTGGTGCACAGCAACGCTTTGAAGAAAATACTGCAGATGATTTAGCGCTCACATTACGCCTTGATTATGGCAATGTTAAAGCAGGTAAAGGTTTTGGTGTTAGTTACTATACGGCAAACACATCAGATAACCGTCGCAATCAGGGCAAACTCGATGAGGATGGAAACGTATCTATCCTCGGGTTACATGGTGCATGGACGTTAGATGATCTTGTGTTCCGTGGTCAGTACTTATATGGCGAGTTAGAAGACTCAGTTGCTATCACTGCTGCGAATAAAACAACACCGGGTCTGCGTCCGGGAAGCTTTGCACAGCTTGGTAGCAAAGCAGAATCTGCATTTGTAGAAGCCGCTTATAATATGCAGGGGCTGTTTGATTTATCTTCGCCGCTGTATGTATTTACCTCGTTTGATTATGCCAACCCAATGCTTGAAGTGGCCAGTGGTGCGGCTATCCATCGTTACGACATTCGTGAGCTTAACTTTGGTTTAAATTACCTTCCAAACAAAAACTTAATTCTAAAACTTCAGGGCGGTCAACGTTATTACGCACAAGACGATATCGATGACACGACTCACTTTAGCGCCTCTCTTGGCTATAAATTTTCTACAGAACTATAAAGGAATCTTGGGATGAAAACTGTATTAAACAGCATTACAGCTGTCATTTTAGCGTCAACACTTGTTGCATGTGGTTCGTCTTCTTCGGACGATTCTTCAGATACAAGCACACCTGTTACTGAAGTAACAGGCTTTAGCTATGACGCAACAGATTTAATTGAAAACGTAACTGAGCAAGTGATTGTAGATGGTTATGAAATGCTAAACAGCAAGGCGGCTGTTTTACATAATGCGACACTGACATTATTAGAAAACAAAAACGAAGCCGCGCTGCTTGCTGCTCAACAAGCATGGAAAGATGCACGTGTGTTCTGGGAGCAAGGTGAGTCGCATATCTTTGGTCCTGTTGATAGCTTATCAATTGATCCACACCTTGATACTTGGCCACTGAATACCGCTGATTTAGAAGCACTACTTGCAAGTAACACAACGTTCTCGGCTGATAATGTAAAGAACTTTGACGATGGTGTACAAGGTTTCCACACCATGGAGTTCTTATTATTCGGTAATGGCGTTGAAGATAACGATAAGTCAATTGACGAAATGACTGTGCGTGAAATGGAATACCTAATTGCATGTGCTGAAGTATTCAATATTCATACACAAAGCCTTGTTGATGCATGGGGTATATCAGCAAATGCGGATGATGAACCTGCTTATAAAGATTATTTATTAACGCCGGGTAATGATAAATACTCATCTGAGTTAGGTGTTATTGAAGAGTTAGTCAATGGTGTTATCGGTATTGTTGATGAGGTAGGTAACGGTAAAATTGCAGAACCATTTGGTACTAGCAAAGACACAGCTGACACATCATTGGTTGAATCACAATATAGCTGGAACTCATTAACCGACTTTAGCAACAACATTGTTGGTGTACAAAATGTGTTTTTAGGCACATTCAGCGATGAAAACGACAGCCCAGGCCTAAAAGCATTCATTACTGCCGGTGACGCTGAGCTAGCAGCGAAAGTTGAAACTCAAATTACAGCAGCTATTGCAGCGATTGATGCCATTGCAGGTGCAGATGATATGCCATTTAGACAAGCGATTAAGGATGATGCTGGTCGCGTTCGAATTCAAACAGCGATTGATGCGCTAGGTGAATTACAAGCGACCCTTGAAGAAGAAGTTGTGCCACTTATCAAAGAGTGGAATTTATAATCGCTGGGGAAGCATTTGCTTCCCCTCTTTGCAAGATACCGTCATGAATGTAAAAGCAATTAAACCAATTCTATTTGCTTTCACAGCCTTATCTTTAGTGGCATGTGGAAGTAAAACCAGCGATAAAAGCGCGACCGAAACGACAACGCCACCACCGACAAGTAGCGAAACGGATCCAATTTATATTGATGTCGTTGCGTTGGCAGGTGATGCGACAGCCCTCGATACCAATAATTCAGGCCATGGTTTCTCTACACCTATGCCTAATTTAAGTGATTCAGAACGCGATATTCACTTAACTGGCGATGCTAATTTTGAAACATCCTTTACGACAGCCCCGAATGATGCACACCCGGAACTCGATGGTTTAGGGCCTGTTTTTAATAACAATAACTGTAATGCTTGTCACCAACGAGATGGTCGCCCAAGTACTATTGTTCCAACCGCTGAACAGCAAACTGTGAAGTTAGCGAATGATGCTGGGATCTTTTTACGCGTTAGCTTAGCCGATGGCGTGTGTGAAATGCCAAGTAGTATCAATGATTTTTGTCAGGTTTCAGGCGTTGAAGGGTTTGGGGATCAACTCTTTCACAGGGGGATTTTACAAGCCCGTGAAGACTGGCAATCACATAATTTTGGTGGCCAAGCTGATGTATATCTAAGCTATGATTATACGGAGTTTAGCTACCCAGATGGCAGTACTGTCACGTTGAAAAAGCCGATATTTACTATCGATAATGCATGGGACTCACCTGAAAACTTCAGTTTAAGTGCCCTTGCCAATGAAGATGTACGTTTTAGTGCCCGTAATGGTATGCCTGTCTTTGGTCTTGGATTGCTTGAAGCGATTGAAGAGCAAGATATTCTAGCGCTTGAAGATGTCGATGATGCCGACAACGATGGAATTTCTGGTAAAGCAAACTGGGTATTTGATGCTGTTAAGGCTCAAGCGGGTGATGAAAACCCTGTATCACTTGGACGATTTGGTTGGAAAGCCAGTACACCATCAGTCATACAGCAATCTCTGGGTGCACTGCGTGGTGACATGGGGGTAACGAATTCATTGTTCCCTGAAGAAAGCATTGCCAATACATTAATGCACGAAAGTTATTTATCTCGTACTAACTATCAAGATACTGGTTCTGATGAGCAAGGATTGCCAGAAGCCAGTGATGAGTTTGCTGATACGGTCGTGTTTTACGCAGAAACACTTGCTGTGCCAGCACGTCGTAATGTAGCAGACGAAGGTGTTAAAGCCGGTGCTCGTTTATTCGATGATTTAAACTGTACTGGTTGCCATACGCCTCGTTTTGTAACCGCAAATGGTGCCGCTTTATTACTGGGCGGTGTTGCAGCGCCTGCGGCAGTAAAAGGGCAAGAAATTTGGCCATTTACCGACATGTTGTTGCATGACATGGGTGAAGAGCTCGCAGACAACCGTCGTGATTTTATGGCAACAGGCCGTGAGTGGAAAACGCGTCCGCTTTGGGGGATTGGTTTAACGAAAACAGTTAACCCTGCCGCTGGTTTCTTACATGATGGGCGTGCAGCAACACTTGAAGAAGCGATTTTATGGCATGGTGGTGAAGCTGAAAAAAGTAAGCGTGAATTTACAGAGCTTAGCAGTGAAAAAAGAGCACATTTAATCAGCTTTTTACAATCACTATAGCTTTAAACCCTTTTAAAAGCGCACTGTCAACGCCCTTTACAGTGCGCTTTTTGTTGCCTCTAAGAGAAGTGATTCAACACAAAAGGGAAGGGGATTTTCATGTGCCTTGCTGAAAACGCGAAAGTTAATTGCTAAGTTATCACTGTGAATTTGTTCAACTAGCTTGAGCGTTTGTTCGTTATGTTGGCTGAAAATGGCCACTTCTTGATGCATTGCTCCAGTTGTGTAATTATTGAGTAGATCATGAACATTTACTATAGCTAAAGCTCCGAGCGTAACATGACCACCGATTGTGACATCTATTTTTTCGGCCACCGCCCTAAGCGGCCAATTAATTGCTCCAACCACTACGTTTTTGCGTTTGTTTAACTCATCAAGCGCAGCAATTGCCCCTAACGCCATCGCATCATTTGCCGCCCAAACAATATTAATAGTTGGTTGATGCCTAAAAAAACCAAGGCTTTGACGGTAGGCTTGTTTGGTTGACCAATTGGCAACTGTATTAGCAGTAATGTTTGCACTAGTATTAGATGCCACACTTCGCTTTAAACCTTGCTCCCGATCAAGGGCTGCATGGGTGGTGTAGTCTCCATTAATTGCGAAAATGTTGGCAGCTTGCTGGCTCTTTTCAATTAGTTTGTTGGCTAATAATTGGCCTGCTTGCTTGTTATCGGGTACTACGCTACCAGCGACATTAATACCATGATCACTCATAAGTTTTAGCTCTTGCTTAGATGGGCTGTTGAGTAAAAAATAGATGGGTGTAGGTACAGGAGACAAGCTTAAAAGCTGTTGCGTAAGCACACTTTTCTCATCAACTAAAATGAGCATATCTGGCTTAGCTTTGATTGCTTTAGTCACTAAAGATTTCATTTCAATATGATTTCGATTGGCATAATGAATAGTTAAATCGAGATCAAAGTCTTTTGCAGCGTTTTGCATCAACTGTGACACTTCAAACCAAAACGGGCCTGTTACATTGGTATCTGCATGACCTGGATTAATAAAAATAATACTTTGCTTGGCAAAAACACCAGGCAGGTAAAATAGACAGATAGTGATAAATACTGTTTTAAGCATGGCTTTATTAGGTTAAAAGACCGGTAGGGTAGAGTATAGCGCGAATTGGTAGATTTTAAGTAAATGATTGGAATAGGGTATTTTTTTAATATCTGATAGAAAAAGGGCTGCACAAATGTGCAGCCCTAAGAGAATCAAAGTTTTTAACGATTAGAAATCGTAAGATAGTCTTAAGTAGCCGAAACGACCGATGTTATCGTAACTTGCACTACCAGAACCTGTACCTCGAGTACCGAATGGAAGCTCTCGGTTAAAGATGTTATCAACACCTACTTTAACGCCAAAGCCGCTTTCGAAGTTATAACCAACTGTTGCGTCAGAAATAACATAGCTACCAAACTTCATTAAGCTATTTGGATTAGGGTTATCTTCTAACTCTTGGTCTGTGTAAAGGCTTACTTCATCTAGGTAACGTGTATCAAACGTTGCAAAGAAACCATCACGCTTATAAGAGATAGTTAAGTTAGCTTGCCATTTCGCTTCACCAGTTGTACCAGAATACTCGATGTAATCTTCAGGTTGATCTTGGAACGGGAAGTCTTTACGTTCAATTAGGTATGTACCAATTAAACGTGTAGAGAAGTTGCCTTCTAGTGTGTCAAAATCATAACCTAACTCAAAGTCAACACCCGATGCTTCTTGACCAGAAACGTTTAATACTGAGTTTTGAATCAGTGTAATTTCATGTGATGTGCTATCACGTGTAATTAGATTACAATATTGGTTATTGATACCGCCTTCAGCGTCAACACAGCGGTCAAGAATTTCTTGAGAGGCAATTGTTGAGATTGCGTCTTCTAATTCAATTTTCCAATAGTCGATTGTAATAACAGAGTTTTCTAGGAATGACGGTTGGTAAACTAAACCAATAGTTGTACTAGTTGACTCTTCACCTTTAACGTCTCTGTTACCACTTACTAAACCTTCAAGGGTTTGTGAGTCGTAATCTGATTCAAAGCCTGCAGGAACACCTAAAGCAGCACAGTTTGCACGACGAACCTCTGAATTTTGTAAATCATCTAGGTTATCAGCTAAACAAGGGTCATCAACGTTGTAGAATGTTTGGCTCGGTGCACCGAAGATCTCACCAATGTTAGGTGCGCGAAGTGCTTCAGATTGTGTTGCACGAACACGTAGTTGATCGTTTACTGTCCAATCTAAACCAACTTTCCAGCTTGTTGCATCGCCAATTGTGCTGTAGTCAGCGTAACGTACTGCTGTATCAAGTACTAGGTCTTGAACAAGTGGTAAGTCAGCTAGTAATGGGATAGATGCTTCGAAGTAAATCTCGTTTACATCAAAATCACCTTTATCTTCACCCAGTGCGTTGAAGAATGTACCTACAGCATTATCTGGCTCTTTAGTTTCACTTTCTTCTTTACGGTATTCTACACCAGCAGCAAAGCCAACATAACCCGCTGGTAATTCATAGATTGCTGAGTTTGCAAGTGATGCAGTTACTACTGTTTGAGTAATCTCAGAAGTACCTGTTGATACCGTATTAATGTAATTAATTGCTTCTTGGCTTGGTGCGCCAAAGCCCATGATGTTTACCGGTACACAGCCTTCAGCGCGTGCTTCTTCACTACGACAAACAATATTACCTTCGCCATCATCAATAGCGTCAAGAGCATTGTAGTAGTTTGCCATAATCATGTTAGCGCCATTAATACGCTCTAAGTCTGTTTGGCCATGAACAACTGATGCATCTAATTCCCAATCAGTGAATACTGTGCCTCTCAAACCAGCAACAAAACGGGTTGTTTCACGAGTATTGTTTTCGATACGACGACCTAAATCTGTCATCATACGGTTAACCATGATTGAGCTAACACCTTCTTGTTCCATTAGATCTTTAACACTCGAGTCAAGATATGGGTTGTCAATCTTGATGCTGTTATTTGGGTTAAAGAAGAAAAATGCTGGCTGGCCAATGCTTTCGCCTTCGCTGTTTACATATTTTGCTTCGAAATAAGCATTCATGTCTTCAGCAACGTCATAGTTAACTTTAAAGTTTACGTTGTAGCGTTCAAATTCAGGCTGAATTTCATTGAATTGTGCAAGGTTGAATGAATCACAGTCAGCACATGCAAGACCATCTACTCGGTCACCTATATAAATGTCACGAAGGCTGCCATCTGGGTTGAATGAGTTAACATAGCCATTGCTTGATGCAAAAACACCTGCATTATTAATCGCATAATAGCCAGCGTTTGGTGTGTAAATTCTATCAGGGAAATTTGGATCGTCTTTGTTTTCTTCGTTTTGAGCTGGGTTACGCAAGCTAAAGAAAGAGCCATCAGTCCATGGGTGATCAAGCGCATTTAATGTATTTTGGCCTGAATATTCAACAGCAAAGGCTACGTTACCACGGTCATTATCGAAATTCGTGCCGTATGAAAACGTTGCTTTTTCGTTTTTGTAGTCACTTAGTTCAGAGGCGCCTTTAGTAACACTAACACTTAAGCCTTCGATGTTCTTTTTAAGAATAAAGTTAACTACACCTGTTACAGCGTCGGCACCGTATACAGCTGATGCACCACCTGTGATGATCTCAACACGCTCTACCCATGTGCTTGGAATTGTATTGGTATCAACAGATTGAGAACCTGCAGAGCTAGAAACATGGCGTTTACCATTAACAAGTACAAGCGTGCGGTCTGTACCCATATTGCGTAAATCAAGAATGTTTAGACCAGCAGTACCGATAAAACGACCTGAGTTTGCTAGTGAATAAGTGTTACCAAGGGCTGGTAATTTATTTAGTGCTTCACCAATATTTACAGCACCTGTGTTAACTAAGTCTTCACCACTGATAACAGTTACTGGAGCAGGGGCAATAGCACCTTCACGTAAAATACGTGAACCAGTTACTTCTATACGGTCGATTGATTTTACTTCTTCTTCAGCAGCTATAGATTGGCTAGAAATGGCAAGCGCCGATGAGCATAGAGCAAGCTTGATGCTAGCACCTAAAAGATTATTTTTTATCATTATTTCACCTGTTACTTTATTGTTCTATCCCTGGGTGGGGTGTTAACTATGTTTTCCAAATGTTAACGAGATCACTCTAGCATTGTCCCTATTGTTCCCAAATCAAAAGTTCGTAGCAAAATGTAGCCACTTAAAACTTTTTTATAACAATGGTTTATTGTTGAGTTGGTTTTTTAGATTGATAATGTGGCTATTTATAGTTGGCTTTTATGCAATGAAAATGATTATCAATAGATGTGATTTTTGGTATCGTAATAATGCTTTATAAACTGATGCTAACTTTTTGAATTAGGCTGATGATGTGTTTCGACATATAATGCGGCCAAGTTTTTCCACATGAGTACTTTATGAAATTTTTTCTAGTTACCTTATTGGTATTTTTCTCGGCAGTCTGTGTAGCAGAAGAGCTCGATCTTGAAGCAAATATGAAGAACATGGGGCTGGCTTATAAAAACTCGGTTCGTGCAACGAGTATTGAAGTGTTTAATACATCAATTGATGAGTTTATTCACTTGTTAGAAAAAGCACGGACAGCCGACTTTAAACAGCATAAAACAGCATCTCTTGAAGGACTTGATAAAGTAATCAAACAGGCAAATCTGGCTAAAGAACTAGCCAGCAAGCAGGGACTTGATGCAGCGAAAGTACCTCTTAAATCAATAGATGATTTACGAAAAAAATACCATGAACTCCATGAACCGCCAGGTTTTTGGCAGCTGTTATTTGGAAAATAACATTATTTAATTTTCGAAATTAGACTTAAAAAAGGTGCTGAAGCACCTTTTTTAACGCTTATTCTTTTTACCTTGAACTGCTTTAAAGCGCGGATTGTCTTTATTAATTACATAAACACGGCCTTTGCGCTTGACAATTTGGCAACCCGGACGGGATTTTGCACTTTTAAGAGAGCTTAATACTTTCATTTTAACTCCTAAACGCGATTTACTTGCTCGCTAAGTTTTTAAAACGACGATTAAATGCAGCTACACGACCATCGCTTGCTACTGCTTTTTGCTTGCCGGTATAAAATGGGTGTGAATCACTCGATACATCAATTGGTACGTAAGGGTATGTTTTACCATCAAGCTCTATAGTACGCGATGTTTTAATCGTCGAACCGATAATAAAGTAGCTGTCGGCAGCAGTATCGTGAAACGCTACTTGATGGTATTCAGGGTGTATATTAGGCTTCATTATTTACCTTTTATGTTATGTGATAATATATCAAATATAAAGCAAGAAGAGACAGGCTTCAAGGTAAAAATAATTCTTATTTGTAGGTTGGTTGGCTTAAAATTAGTCATTATGAACAATCAGTGAGCAGTTGAATTTAAAAAACTGGCTATTGTTAATAAGGCTGTTATAACTAGGTATGCGTGCTTATTTAAGAGAGGGATATGGAAGTGAATGATATAGCTGGCCGCGAAGAACTAGATCAAAATGTAATGAACACGCTTCGCGATAAAGATCACTCTACATTAGCAAACCAAGTTGATACTTTGCTGTGTTCACATAACGACATAATAGAGCTTTTGGCTCAGTATCTAGCACTTAGTGAGCAGGACGATGATGAGCGTTTTGATCATTGGTTTGATAATCTAAGTAAAGAACAACATACCGTGGTTAAAACCTTTGAAGTCTATCGTGGACACTATGAGCATTTAGATTAGCTGATAGCTGAATTACCAAAACAAATTAACTGTTTTGTTGTTTTTTTTGAACTAAAAAAGCCACCCAAAGGCGGCTTTTAGTTTATAGCATTAACTTATTAGTCAAGCATGTATGCTCGCATAGTAATTTGTTCGGCAGAACTTGAACCATAGTCAGAAACGATAGTACGAATATGTACAAAGTCTCCTTTAACGCCGGTATTTGGAATAGTAGCAACCCATTCACCGTCTATTTGTTCTACTTTAGCATCAAGCCAATTTTCGGTTGAAAACTGAGTCGATACTGGACAATAAATATAAGCAGGGACTGTTTCGATACCGCATTCTTGACCGTAAGCGTATTGGAACTCGACGTTTGCAAGAGGTACTTCACCAACTCCATCGAGTAAACCTGTTAGTTTAATATGCGCCGCTTCACCCACTTGCATGCTGTTATTAATATCAACAGGTAAGTCGATCATAGGCACCAAGATAGGTTGTGCACCCTGCTGTTGTTCGTTAGCAGTAAAGGTGTAGAAGCCTTGATAGAGTGACCCTAAATGATCTTTAACAGGTGAACGCTCACCAACACCACGAGCATAAGAGCGCATTTCAAGGGTTACTTGGTGGTCGCCTGGCTCGAGTGTTAAGGTTCCTTGATATGGAAATACTGGCTCGCCATCTAAACGTAAGCCAAATGCAGAGCTGCCCATATAACCAAAAATACCGTCATGGTTTGACGCATCGCCAAACGAGGCAAGATTAAAGTAAAGTACATTAGTATCTCGACGAATAATCGGTGAACCACCGCTGCCCAAGCTACCTGCTCGAGGGCCTTTAAACCATGTTGTTGTTTCTTCAGCCCCTTCGGTCATAGCACGAGGACCGTCAAAATAAGCGCCCGCACTTTGAATTTGGTAATTAGGCATAACAACGTTAGTCCAGGCATTTTTAGCTGTCGCGGTGTAATACTCGTCTCGTACCTGAGGCAACATGATAAGTTGTGAGCTACCCGTCGAATAAAATTCACCGGTACTATTGGTCATTGCCATTACATCAGTCCAAGCTGGACGTTCATCATTTTGTGAATGGTACAAGGCAGTGATCTTATGCATTCTATGGTCAGCGATATTGATTTGCCCTGACTCAATCCTGCCATCAGTAATGTGATTAATTGAATAAGCGTATGGCGAGCGTTCAGCCGCTATACCTGACCAACTAACAAGATTGTTGCCGGCTTCAATCTCGGCCATTAATCTTTCACCTTGTTCAGTGCTGATACCGATAACTGGTACCTTTGGTGTGCCTGTAATTGCACCTTTATAGCGACCACCACGGTCTGGACGATAGAAAATCACGCCTATGGCGCCATGTTTCATAGCATTACCTACCATGTAAGAGGTGAGATAATTTGGATTTGCAATAAGTGCAATTTTACCATCCAGATCAAACTGGCTCCAATCCGTGCTATAACCAGCATCACCGACAGGGAGAACTTCAGCAGACCCTTCACCATGGAATGACAATGCTAAACCTTGCTTGATGTAATCAAGCTTTTCGCCATTTTGCATCATGACCGTTGTCTCAGGCGCAACGGCACGAGTGGTAATGAATGAGCGAAAACGATCATCATGGCCCTGTGACCAAGCATACATCTCATTGACGTAATCTGGTGCCATCTCAATCGCTGCGAGTTTAGCTACTTTTTCATCGTCAATTGCATAGGTAAAACCAAAAGAATAGCCTTGTGGATCGAGTGGCTGATCGGCTTTAAAGGTAACTTTTTGAGCGCTGCGGGCATCAAAATCGATATGCGTTTGGCCATCAATTTTACGGTTTAAAACAGCCATCTGTGCTGCTGATTCAACTAAACCTGAGCTTGTTTGCGGGTTGTCGAATGTCATGATGTTTGCAATCAGTGTGTAGTAACCTGCAGGAACATCAATACTCGCTTTGCCGCCAGATAATCTGACCAAGCTACCCCAATCATCTTCTTCGTTGATTAGATAAAGCTTTGATGGTGAAGTGGCTGGATTGCCCCAGCGGTCGGTTAAGTTAACAGATAATTGCACGGTAGGTTGAGCAACCCAAAAAGAGACAGGAACTGTAACTTGATGATCGCTTGTTCCAACAGTCGTGCCTGTAACTCGACCTGTGATAGCACCATATGCACCGTTATTAAGTGCAACGCGTGGGTCAATCCACATAGGCACATTTGCTTCACCTTGAGCTGGTATGGTGATTGTTTTGGTATCTAAACCTGCCAGCGTAGCAGGTAATTGCGTTTTGCCATCCTCACCAATTAAATCTAGCTTCAGTTTAAGGGTAATATCTGAATCAGACGTATTAGTCAGTGTGATGTGAGTTTGTGTAAATTCATCACTATTACTGTTTTCAAAAAAGCCTAGTTCACGGTTGGCAGGGGCAACTATAGCTTGGTTAATGGCACGGTCGATATTCATCGCGCCAGCTCCTTGCTCAAGAACGTGAGAATCACCGCTAAATACTGACGAAGTTAGAACGTCTTTAATTTCTTGTGGACTAAGCTCTGCACGAGCCTGCATAACAAGCGCAGCACCACCAGCAACATGAGGCGCAGCCATTGAGGTACCCGAATAGACGCGGTATGCAGTATCGCCTAGACCACCTGAAGCAGCAGCTACAACAGACACACCTTGTGAGGCAATATCAGGCTTTGCTGAATGACCATCTGGCGATGGGCCTCGTGATGAAAATGAAGCTGTATTACCTTCTCTATCAATTGCACCAACAGTCAGTGCGCTTGGCGCGCAGCCTGGTAGACCAATTGTCTCGCGGGTAAAGCTATTACCTGCAGAAATAACAAACAGGGCTTTGTCGCTCAGCGCTTCCACCATCTCTACAAGTGGGCCACCACAGCTAGTGCCCGAGCCACCTAATGACATATTTACGATATCAGCTTGCTCGGAAAGCACAGCCCATTGCATACCATTTAATATACCGAAGGTTGAACCAGAGCCAGTATTACTCAGTACTTTACCAATGATGAGATCAGCTGCTGGGGCAACACCTACCCATTTCCCATCTGACTCATGACCATTACCTGCAACAGTTGAAGCTGTGTGCGTACCGTGCCCGTTTAAGTCATCTACACCATTGCTTGAATAGGTAAAGTCACGAGATGCAATAACACGACCTTGTAAGTCTGGGTGTTCAGTATCATAACCTGTATCAAGTACGGCTACTTTAATGCCTGCACCATTGAAGTTAATTGCAGATTCACCATAGGCACCTGTTAATGGCACAGTAGGTGTTAGGGCTGCTGATTGAGTTACTTTGTGCGCATGCACAACAGCATCCAGCCAAATACCTTCTACATCAGCTTGTGAAGCCAAAGTTTGCCAGGTTTGTGCCGCTTTTTCTTTGCTAATAGCAAACGCTGCACTATCGATTAGCTCGATTTCGCCAGTCAGAGACATGCCTGCTAAGGCTGATGGAACGGCCGCACCAGCTAGAGTTCCGTCTTTGTACTCAACAATCACAGGTAAAGCATCTGTTGACGCATCATCATAGCCAGATTCATACAGCTTATTAATGTTAAATAGTTCTAAATCGATTGCTTGAGAGTCAACAAGCGCTTGTGCATGATTAGGTACAACGTATGTGCTCTTACCGCGTTTAAAAATACTGGTAATTGCATCGGAGCCATCAGCATTGAGCAAACGAATGCCGCCTAGTTCGCCATCTTTGTTTACGACAGCAGAGACTTTATCACCGGTGATCAGGGTAAATGTAAGCGCATCTGCTTTAGTTTGATTAGTTACTACATTAGTTTGCGCTAAAGTTGGCTGAGCAAAGGTTAAACCGAGCATAGCCAAGTAGGTCGCTTTGACGCGACCAAGCCTTGGGAAAGGTTTCATCTATTCATCCTTCGTTTTAATATAATTTATTGGGAAGAAAGGAGTTATCGAGAGGCTGTCATGTTTTTAATGACCCAAAGATAACTCTTCGAGATGAATTTAACGGCTATCTAGCTGAAAACCTACAAAACAAAAGTAGCAAAATGTACTAACCAAAAGTTAACAAGTTATACATTGTTGTAACTTTGCGCATGGGTTCATGGTATGTTCACTTTCAAGAAAAAACGGATTTTATAGCCGTTATTTTACTGATAAATCATATTTTGCCACCACATCATCAATGTAACGATGGCGAAGGGTATTTTTACCTTCGTGCCCGGTACCGTGACTCAATGCGCGATTCATGAGTTTGAGTGCTTTATGCAGGGTTTGGCGCTCTTCCACGCTCAAACCAGTCTTTGTCCGAAGCTCAGTAATATCATCAATAAGCAGTTTAGCAACATCAAGTTGCACAGCTTCTTCAACGAGACCATTTTGTGTTAGCACGCCATACTTGCTGCATAGAAATTGCTGCCATACTTGTTGTAAATGCTCATCTATGTCGCTACCAAACAATTCTTCGTCAATGGCAAACCCTTGTTCAGCAAGTTTAGCAAGTTGTGTTGAGTAATGTTGAGCAAAATAATTAAAGGCTTGGCATGATGAGCTTATGTCATGTTTTATGATTAATTGCCCCCAACTTGCTGCACCACGCGGGTAATAGTCTTGATACTCTTCACACTGATAAATACCTGAATATGAACTGCACTCTAATTGACTCTGCAAACAATAACTAGGTTTGGGAAATAAGCTACTTTGTTGCCAGTTTGCAAGCGTATCCTCATCAATTGAGAGGGTTTGACATAGCTCTTCAGTAGTATAAAAGTAGGTTGCCAAAAATTTGGAAAGTTGCATTATCAATTACTCACAATAAACACTGTTAATTTATACAGTGTTTGATTTTGGCTTAAGTTTGATTTTTTCTCAAGTTTTTTTATTTATTGCATCAGACTACTCGGAAAATGGCTGGGTTTATGATACAACTAGCGCAAATTTTCCAAACATTAAAAAAGTTATGCGCAGCCTAGAAACAATTAAACAAGCAAGCTTGATCACAGCTATTAAAACACCTTATTTAACCAATGGTGAAATTGATCTTGCTTGTTATGACGGCCTTGTTGAACAGCAAATTGCAGCTGGAGTTGATGGCATTATTGTCGGTGGGACGACCGGTGAAGGTCAACTAATGAATTGGGAAGAGCACTTAATGCTAATCGCACACAGTGTGAGCAAATTCTCTGACCGCTTATTAATTGTTGGTAACACAGGAAGTAACAATACGCGTGAAGCTATAAAAGCAACTGAATATGGTTTTGCAACAGGTATGGATGCGGCGCTGCAAATTAATCCATACTATGGCCGTACGTCAATGGCTGGTGTAAAAGAGCACTTTAATCGTTTACTCGATATTGGCCCGGCGTTTATCTACAATGTTGCGGGTCGCACAGGTCAAGACTTAACACCTGATATCATTGAACCTTTGGCAAAACACAAGCATTTTATCGGTGTAAAAGAGTGCGGTGGTAATGAGCGTATCGCACATTATGAACAGCAAGGCATAGCTTGTTGGTCAGGTAATGACGATGAAGCGCATGATGCAAGGCATATTCATAATGCCCATGGCGTGATCTCAGTTACATCTAACTTAATTCCCGGCCTTTTCCGTCAATTGATGGATGAAAAAAATGAGGCACTAAATACAAAACTACAGCCACTTATGAACTGGTTATTCTGCGAGCCTAATCCGATTGCAATCAATACGGCGCTGATGATGACTGGTGCGGTGAACCCTGTGTTCCGTTTACCTTATGTGCCACTAACAAATGCGCAGCAAGAAATTGGCTTAGGTTATATTAACGAACTTAATGTTGCTGATATTGTGGGTAGTGAGGCAAATATTTTAGCTGAGCAAGACGTTATTTTGCTTTAAGTGCAGATTAAGTCATTTAGCGCATATTTAGTTAAGTTATAACTAACTAAAATCATTTTTTTTCTGTATAATTTGCGACCCTTGATATAATGGCCGCAGGTTATACAGCATGAATTTTAAATCATTTAGTTTTTCTTCTGAGCTTTTACAGGCATTAGATGAGCTTAATTTCGAAACGCTTACTCCCGTTCAACGTAGTGCAATTCCTGCGGTAAGAAAAGGCAAAGACGTACTTGTTAGTGCGCAAACTGGTACGGGTAAAACCGCGGCATTTGCATTACCAATAATCCAAAAGTTATCAGAATCAGCAGTTAGTGATAATAATGCCCCGAGTGCATTAGTGCTTGCGCCGACTCGTGAACTTGCTGAACAAATTGCTAATAATTTCAAATCGTTTGCTAAGTATACCGAACTTAAAACAGTGTGCTTATTTGGTGGTATAAATTTAGCTGGCCAAGCAAATGATCTTAAAGCGGGTGTCGATATTGTTGTAGCAACACCTGGGCGCTTACTTGATCATATTCGTTTAGGTAATATCAGCTTAGCAAGTGTAAAACATTTAGTGCTTGATGAAGCTGACCGCATGCTAGATATGGGCTTTATCAATGATATGCAAACAGTCATCAACGGCTGTAATGAAGCGCGTCAGATTTTATTATTCTCTGCCACTTTTCCTGCGGCAATTAAACAGTTTGCAAGTAAAGTTCTAAAACAACCAGAAATCATTCATGTAGACCAAACAAACAGTACCGCAGAAACAGTGCAACACGTTGTTTATCCAGTTGAAGAGCGCCGTAAACAAGAGCTTTTATCTGAATTAATTGGTAAGAAAAACTGGCAGCAAGTACTGGTTTTTGTGAACATGAAAGAAACAGCTGATGAGCTTGTTAAAGAGCTTAATCTTGATGGTATCCCTGCTGTTGTTTGTCATGGTGATAAGACGCAAGGTAACCGTCGCCGCGCATTACGTGAATTTAAAGAAGGCAAAGTTCGCGTACTAGTAGCAACCGAAGTGGCTGCGCGTGGTATTGATATTGAAGGCTTGCCGCGTGTTATTAATATCGATTTACCATGGCTTGCAGAAGACTATGTTCACCGTATTGGCCGCACTGGTCGTGCAGGTAAACCAGGTGAGGCTATCTCATTTGTTAGTCGTGAAGAAGAAAATACTTTATTCGATATTGAAAAGCTGATTGGCCAACGCATTAAACGAATCGTATTGCCTGGTTACGAAGTAAGTAACCGTGATGTATTAATTGAGAAAATAGTTAAAAAGCCATCGCATTTACGCCGTAGTCGTACAAACAAGCCATCAGGCCAAGCGACAGGTGAAGCCCGCGCAAAGAACCGTTCGCGTATTGCAAATGTGCGTAAATCATTAAAAGGCAATAAGTTAAGTCTTAAAAAATAATTTAGTTGTAAAAAAAGCCCCATCACTTTGAAAGGTGATGGGGCTTTTTTTTACTCTGAAATTAATACAAAAGGCGTGTTTTGTTAATTTTTAGCTGTCGAAATGTAGAATTAGGTTAACAAATGTACCTCACTGAATTACAATCGCTTTGAAATCAGTTAAATAGCGTTTTTAACGCATCAGTCTCTAAATGGATGTTTATGCAGTACTTAAAAAGAATAATAAATCAAATCATCGCCCCTACCTGTTTATTTAGCGTTATCAGCATGCCTTTTTACACACATGCATTTGATAAAGCAGAGTTCTCCCTTGCCCATATTAAAGAGTCTATTAGTGTTGATGGTGTGATGGATGAGCCTCACTGGAAATATGCGACAAAAGTGCCTTTGAAATATCAAAATGAACCGACCGAAAAAGGCACACCACTTGTTCAAACTGATGCGTTTATATACGAAGATGGTAAATACTTATATGTTGGGTTTATTGCAAAAGACAATGACCCTTCACAAATTCGCGCCGCTCTTCGTGATCGCGATACTCTTTGGCAAGACGATAATGTTGCCTTGATGATAGATACTTTCAATGATGAACGTACCGGCTATGAGTTTTACGTAAACCCCCTTGGTGCGCAAGGCGATATGCGCATGACTGATATTGATGACTGGGTGGAAGACCCATCATGGGATGCTATTTGGGATAGTGCAGGGCAAATAACTGACGATGGGTATGTGGTTGAAATGCGTATTCCATTCACAGCACTTCGGTTTCCAAAAGACCAAACGGAGTTAACGTGGAGCTTTGCAGTTTGGCGAAACTACCCGCGTGATGTGTATTATCAGATGTCGAATGTTGGCTTTGACCGAGATGTAAAATGTAGTTTTTGTCAGTTTGATAAACTTACTGGTTTTGCCAACATGACGGAAAGCCAAAACATTCAGCTTACACCAACTTTAACGGCGCTTCGTCATGATACCAAAGACACCGTGCCAGGTGATTGGCAAAATGGTGATATTGATACTGAAGCGGGGTTAGATTTACGTTGGGGGGTGACTCAAGATGCGGTAATTAACGCCACTATTAACCCTGATTTTTCTCAAGTAGAAGCAGACTCTTTAGAGCTTGATGTAAATACAACTTACTCGATTTATTATGCTGAAAAGCGTCCATTCTTTTTAGATGGTGCCTCTTATTTTAATACAAGCCAACTAGAGCTTTTATATACGCGAATGATTGCTGAACCTGATGTCGGTTTGAAGTTAACAGGCAAAACCGGCGCACACAGTTATGGCTTTATGTACGCTGACGATCAGAATACCAGTGTATTGTTACCGACTAATCAAGGTTCAGGTTTTGCGAATTTGGCGGATAAAACGCAAGCTGTGGCAGGGCGTTATCAATTTGATATAGGCCAAAAAGGGACGATTGGCGTAATGAGCACCCACCGCGAAAATGATGATTACCATAATACGGTATTATCGATAGATGGGAGTTATTGGTTTAACCAGTCAGATAGTTTGCAGTATCAAGTAGCAACGACAGACACTACGAATGCAGACTTTTTAGTAGACTATTACGGGGTTGATAAAAATCAATCGGATCAAGCTTATGCCATTGAGTTTACAAGAACTAAACGTGATTATGAGCTGTATGCGAGCTACGAAAATATCGGCGAGGAGTATCGTTCAGATCTCGGTTATCAGGCGAAAGTCGATTATGAAAAAATTGAACTAGGCGGTGGGCAAACTTGGTATCGCAATGCTGATGATGCTATTACTGAGTATAGCTATAACGCCGAGTGGGATAAAACGTGGGCACAAAATGGTGACCTACTTGAAGAAGAGTATGATGGCTATTTTACTTTTAAAGGTAAGATGCAGTCGCAAACCGAAATTGGTTTTATTCATCGTAATGAGTTTTATGCCGGTGAGTTCTTTAATCAGAACATAGGTTATATCTACGGCGGTTTTAGGCCCATTCGGGATGTTCGTTTCTTATTGTATGCTCAATATGGCAGCAAAATTGACTACAGTAATGCAGCTCTAGGTACTATGGTGCGAATTGAACCTGAAATGACATGGGATATTAACGATCATTGGCAAGTGCAACTTGAGCATAGTTATAGCTACCTAGATAACGAACAAAATGAACGTGTTTATACGGCGAACTTAACCGATTTACGCGTTTATTATAAATTTAATATGCGCTCAATGTTAAAGCTTGTTTTGCAGTTTGAAGATGTTGATCGAAATAATGAAGCTTATCGGTTTGATGTAAGCCAAACTAACCGTGATTATGGCAGTCAGTTAGTGTATTCATACAAAATTAACTCACAGACGCTGTTTTACTTAGGTTATTCAGACAAAGGTTATCAAGACGATTCGTTGCAAGGTGTTGAGCGCGATCAACGTACATTTTTTACCAAGCTAAGCTATGCATGGCAGCTTTGATAAATTTAAAATTGGTCAGCTTAGTGCTGACCAATTTCTTCTTTTATTTTGTTTCTTACCACAGGCTCTAAACTCTTTAGTCCCCATTGTTTTCCAATTTCAACAGCATCATCTATTGGCTTTTTCAAAGTGACACCATGATAGAGCGCAACTAGCGCGCCTACACGATTACTACTGGCGCAATGAACTAAGGTAGTATGCTGAGATTGTTGATCCAACAAGTTGTGTAATTTGGTCGCATTTTCTAGGGTGATGTCGGCTTTTGATTGCACTGGAATAGGGTAGTAGTTTAACCCTAATCCTTTAACTACCTCTTGCTCTGACCAACTCGTTTCATTTTCGCCGCGTAAATTGATAATGGTATCAACCCCCAGCGCTTTTAATTTTGCAAAGTCTGATTGGCTCGGTTGACCTGATGTATAAACATGTTCAGATTGGGCATGTAAATTTAAAATATCGAGTTGTATGCTGGTTGCTTGCTCAGCTAGTGCTGTAAATGATAATAAGACTATGAACATTGTTTTTATGAGTTTATTGATCATCTTTCTATTCCATTATTGTTTTGTGTAAACGGTTTTACCGCGACTGATAGTGTATAAAATTTGCAGTTTATGTAGGTTTTCTGGCTCAATTTTAAGTGGGTTTTTATCCAAAATGATTAAATCAGCTTGCATCCCCTGTTTTAATTGCCCTTTTGATGCTTCTTCAAAATGTTGATACGCAGGCCAAGTGGTCATTGCTTGCAGTGCAGTATACACAGAGACGCGTTGATCTGGGCCAAGTACTTGGTTAGTACGTGTTGTGCGATTAACTGTCGCATCGAGAACGCGCATCGCATTTGGTAATGCTACCGGTGCATCGTGATGGGTACTAAACATCACCCCTTGCTCTTTGACCGCATTGGTTGGTGAAATAAAATCAGCACGCGGATGGCCAAGTACCGAATCTACATGCCAATCGCCCCAATAAAAGGTATGCATTGGGAAGAGCGACGGAAAAATACCTAATTCTTTAAGGCGATTTACCTGCTCTTGACGAATTGTTTGACCATGAATCAGTACCGGGCGGCGGTCTTTTTTTCCTAATTTATTGTTGGCATTTTCAACAGCATTTAAAAATTGTTCAATTGCGGCATCTCCATTGGCATGGGTCATAACCTGCCAGCCATTAGCAAAGGCAGTCTCAACATATTCAAATGCTTGTTCATCATTAAAGGTAGGATAACCTAAATAGCCAGCTTCTTGACCTTCAGGTGCTTTAAGGTAGGGTGCTGATAACCAGGCTGTTTTACCCTGTGGAGAGCCATCAAAATTAAGTTTTACACCACCAATCCGAAACTGATTCGTGTAGCTTTTACTATTATAGGCTGAGTCCATAAAGCTGCTGCTGGTGGCCATATCGGCATATGCAACCACATCAATCACAAATTTATTCGCTTTTGAAGCTCTTACCATTGAATCATAGGCTTCTTGAGTTGCTCGGCCCTCTTGTGCTGTGGTGTAGCCGTATTTTGTATAGAGTTTTTGTCCTTCTTGTAGCATTAAATCTTGTAACTCAGGATCAAAAGACTGCATGAGTTTAAACAGTAAACCAAAGTGCGCATTTTCTTCGAGCACCCCATTGGGTTCTTGTGAGTTCGCCATACGACGAATTAGCCCGCCGTTAGGGTTTTCTGAGTTTTCGTCGATGCCCGCCATGGCTAAGGCTTTACTGTTTGCGACACTTAAGTGACCCGAGGTATGAATGATAATGACCGGCTTTTCGGTGCTAACGCGGTCTAAGTCCATTTTAGTCGGGTATCTATCAAGCTCAGCATCATCGTAACCAAATCCTAATATAGCACCGGTTTTTTCGATAAATGTTGTGTAATCAGGGTTAAGCTGTGCGGCTGTAAGAATATTAACGATTTGCTCAACACTGTTGGCATCACCATCAGGGCTCGGTAATAAATTGGCTACCATAGCCTGTAACCCAACACCATAGACATGGCTATGACCATCGACAAAGCCCGGCATTAAGGTTTTACCTTGTAGATCAACTAGCTTTGTTTTGCCAAACTTATGCTCAAGTGCTTTACTTTTATCACCAACAAAGATGATTTTGTCACCTTGCGTTGCAATTGCTTGTGCGTACTTTGGTTCATCACTTGTCATGGTGAGAATATCGCCACCGTAATAAATAGCATCTGCTACGCTAACTTGGAGTGGTAATGTTTTAGCTGTTTGTTCTGGGGCTTTATCACAGGCCGTTAAAGCGAGTAATGAACAGGCAAGTGCGAGGTGATGTTTCATATATCTTCCATGTATATTAGCTAATAATTATGTCGTTGAGTAATATAAGAATATAGTCTGTTTAAAAATTTTTTCTTTTAAAAATGGACTTAAATTTCATTAAAGTATAAGACAATTGCAGCACCATCTAGGCTGCTACCGTTATGGATGTTGATGCCAATACCAAAATTGTTGAACCAAGACGTCCAGCGCTGTGCATCCCATAAAAAGCCTATACCATACTCATAAAAATGATCAGTTCCGAATGCAACTCGACTATCACCACCTAAGTCGATACGTTGTCCTTTGATATAAAATGCTTGCTCAAATGGTCCAATCTTAAACATGTTAAACGTTGCTTTAATACCATTTAGTGTTCGCCAAGTTTCAGGGGCTGCATTATGTATACCGTCAGGGTGAGATAGTGCCCAGCCATAGTAATAATTAAAGTTAAGCTTATATTCGTAATAGCCCCAATATCTAGGCAGGCGATAAATCATGGTTGCATTAGGGTTTAACACCAGTGCATTGCTATTAAGATTGGTGTAAAGGTTATCAGTTAAAGGCTTTAAATTACGCCTAGACTCGGGAGAGTTGTAGTCGTAATCATTGTTGTAATGTAAGTAGTGAGTATTCAAACCAAATTGATATGACCACTTAGAGCCAAGAGCTTTTTCTGCGTTAAAGCCGAGCATTCCGTTATACACAGTTTCAGAAATATAGTCGTTAGCTACATTATCAAACAGCGAAATGAAATCTGATTGATTTAGGTAGCTGATCCGACTTACTACATTAATGTTGTGTTGGTAGATAGGGTTATTTACCTGCCATTTAAGCGGAATGCTGTAGAGTTTTAACTTCTTTCTCAGTGCTATGCTGTCTTCTTCATTGACTGTATTTTGTGGGTTAAATATGGTTTGAGGATCAAAATCACCAAATCCTAAAGTAATGCTGTCACCATCAGTTAAAACCAATGAGGTGGCAAATGCTGATTCAAGTTGTTTCGTTGGATTTGCATCGCTGTATGAGCAGTAGATCAAAGCCCACACTGTGCACAGAGTAAAAACCTTTTTAATTCGGTTATTCATCAAAACTTTAAATCTCATATAAAAGCATTGTAAATTCAGTAGCATGAATCTTGTTGTGTTGGTACCTAATTGGTATCCATATCATACAAAACCCCCTCCTCAGAACTAGTAACAAAGGGTGTCGGAATTTTCATAAACTCACCTCGAATCAGAATTTTCTCATTCGAACTCGTAATATTTTAATCTAATGTAAATGGTATGTACAAAGTGGATGTTCGTAATTAACAGTGGATACGTTGCAATTAGATTCAATCTGTTCAAGA
Organism: Pseudoalteromonas sp. Ps84H-4; assembly: GCF_024124645.1. Taxonomy (NCBI): domain Bacteria; kingdom Pseudomonadati; phylum Pseudomonadota; class Gammaproteobacteria; order Alteromonadales; family Pseudoalteromonadaceae; genus Pseudoalteromonas; species Pseudoalteromonas sp. Ps84H-4. The sequence continues at coordinate 103,739 of NZ_JAMXSK010000013.1, forward strand.
GGTCCCACTTTGAATGCTTCATATTTTAATGCTAGTTCAAATGGCTTTGTTTTTAAGCTTGCTACATTCATCCTATTTGCTGGTTCTTTATTTTGCAGTCAACAGGGCAAAGCTGAGCAAACAGGCTGGTTTTTATCAGGACAAATAGGTTCAGCTTCAACAGACCTCAGCAAAAAAAAACTAACGTCATCATTAATTGAACAAGGAGCCTTAATTAACTCTGTGTCGATTAAGGACTCAGATACAGGTTATCAAGCTGCAATTGGTTATAAATTCAATTCGTTCTACTCACTGCAAGTTGGTTATGTAGATTTTGGCGAAAGACATTTCAGCTTTACTGGTGAAGTCACCGACATAGACAGCTTACACAGTACCATGGAACAAATTTACCCAGAATCAGCAAAGGGGCCGCAAATATCACTTTTAGCATCGTGGCCTGTTACCAAAGAGATATCACTGACTGGTAAGTTGGGGTATTTAGATTGGCAACAAGATTACCAATACCAAATAGACTCTTCACAGCTATTTAATGCAAAACGAAGTGGCAACAGTGTCACCTTTGGCATTGAAGCAAGTATTGCTGTTTTTAAAAGTACTCAAGTTTTTATTAGTTACGACCATGCAGCGCTGGATGCAACTGATGCTTCGATGCTCTCTATTGGCGCAAGATATTACTTCGACTAACTCATTATCGATGTGCGCAAGGGGCGTACATTTTAAATTATCTCAAGGAATAGCTGAGAACATGAGTAAATCACTCTTGATGATATTACTCGCAGCTTGAAGTTTCTACAGGAACACTACGTCATGCTATCAACAATTATTAAATACCTATACCTTATAGCGCTTATTGCGCCTATGTCTATATTGGCTATGCCAATAACAATCATTGCACCGAACGAAACTTTTACACTCGATGTTGAGCCAAGTGACAGCATTGATACGGTAAAAGGCCTTGTTGAGCAGCAGACGAGTATCGAGCAAGCTCGGCAAATTATCACCTTTAATGGTCAAACATTAGAAAATGGTCGGTCATTGTCTGATTATAATGTGCAAAAAAATTCAACACTAAATGTAACTAAATCGAATGCAGCACCTAGCTTTAGTGCTAATAGTCCTTGGCAGCAAGTAGGTTCAATTCCTTCGTCAGTGGGTGACTCGAAAAATTTAAATATTACTGTAGATAACAACAATATCCCTTACATTATTTTCAGAAATGGTCATCATCAGGCGGTTGTTTATAAGTTTAGCGATACAAACACGTGGGAATTAGTAGGAGGAAGTGCGCTTTCAACAGACTCAGCCTCTAACACCGATATAGCGTTTGATACGAATAACCATTTATACGCTGCATTCATTTCGGGCACGAGTGTTTCGAAGAAAGTTGTGGTTAAAGAGCTGGTAAATGGTAGTTGGAATGAACTTGGTTCTGATCAAATAACAGGCTCAAACCTAAATCATATTGACTTGAAAACAGATAAGAATGGCGTGCTATATCTTGCTTATGGTAATTCTTACTCTTATGTAAAAAAATGGGATGGCACGAACTGGGTTAGTGTAGGCTCTCAGGCTAGTGGTGGGCGTTCAGAAAGCCCTGAAATAGCATTTAACTCAAAGAATGAGTTACATATAGTATCTCGAATAACAGAGCGTATTCCTGCCTTTGTAGAAGTTAGAAAATTTGATGGTACCTATTGGAAAAGTCTAAGCTCAACAGGTTTAAGTGGTCTATCAGGTGGTTATCCTCAAATTGCATTTGATAGTCAAGACACCGCTTACGTCTCACTTATTAATTCAACGTCATATCAGGGCCCAGTTAAGGTACTTAAACTTGTCAATGATAGCTGGTCTGAAGTGGGGGATACCTCAACCTTTTCGGCAATTAGAATTTTGAATCTGTTAATAGATTCGAACGATAAACTTTTAATTGCGTTTAGTGAACAAGCGACTAACGGGAGAGGGCAATTATATATTTATGAAAGCAATAAATGGAGTTCGTTAGGTCAAGTTGCACCTGCAGACAAAGCGTTTTATTACGGTATTAAAATGAGAGCTGCACTCGATAGTGCTAATACGTTTTATGCAATTGATGCAATGACTGAGGTTGATTCTCCGTTCGTTGTTAAAAAAACATATTCTGCTTTTGAAAACTACAATAAAAATATTTCAGAAGGCGCTACAGGCGAAACCTTACTTAATAATGTGAGTATTGCAGATCCTGATAATGATGAGGTCACATTAACTGTAACACTCTCAGATACACAGTTTGGCTCGTTGTCTGGCACAGCAAGCGGTTCAGCATCAATTAGTTATGATGAAGCTACGGGTATCTTAACACTCTCTGGAAATCTAACTGATGTTAATGCGTCAATTGCAAGTATTGTATTTAATGGTTCTACAAATGAAGCTGGGAATTTTACAATTAGCTTTTCTGTAACCGATGGTACGGCCTCAAGTTCAATTATCGTTGGCAACTACTCTGTTAAAGAAATTAATGACCCACCTTCAGTTAGTATAAATACAGGACTTTCAATTAATGAAGGCGATTCAAAAGTTATTACTAATAGTCTGTTAGCGGCAAACGATAGTGATGACTCTGGTACAGGACTTACTTATACACTTAAATCAGTACCTACTAATGGCAGCTTGTTTGTCGATGCCAATGATAATGGTAGTTTAGACTCAGGTGAAAAGCTTGCTGTGAATGGCACGTTTACCCAGCAAACACTTGATGATTCAAAGCTTTATTATAAGCACAATGGCACTGAAACAAACTCTGATAGCTTTACATTTGATCTTGCAGATGGCGGTGAAGATGGTGTTGAAGCTGTTACAAATCAAAATTTTACTATTACTGTTTCATTAACGAATGATGCGCCAGTGATGGTCACTAAACCAAAATGGGGTTTTGCGGGTAATACAGGTTTTTCTATAGCGGCTTCCTTTTATGTTAGCCTTGAGTTAGATAGTCATGACATTCCCTATGTGGTTTTTTCAGACAAGTTCAATAACAGAAACGTATTATCAGGAATTAAATTAGAGGGTGATTCTTGGCAATATGTAGGGCCTGAACGTTTCCATACTGGAATTACTAGTGGATTAAAAATGGCGATAGACAGTCACAATGTCCCGCATATTATCTTTAGTGATATATCACTTGGTGGTAAAGCCGTCGTCCAAAAGTTTATCAACGGAAGTTGGCAAACCATAGGTGGGGCACCAGTCAATTTAGGCGAAGTGGCTTATACATCAATCGCAATTGATAGTGCAGACAACTTATATGTTGCTTATCAAGATAGTAGTTATTTTAACAAAGCAATTGTTAAAAAGTGGGATGGTACAAATTGGCTGACTGTCGGTGGAACGAATGTTACGCCTAGCGATGCAAGGTTTATCTCACTTGCATTTGATGACAGTGACACACTTTTCCTTGCATATGTTGATAAAAGAAACGACAAGTGGTTCGGCAATGTTAAAAAATTTGTGAATGATAGTTGGGTGCCTGTTGGTCCTGTCGATTCCCTTGAAAATGTCTATAGCTCTAACTTTGCTTTAAATAATAATACGCCTTACTTTGTAAATGCTAATTCGTCTGAAATTTTTGTAAGAAAATTCGATGGCACAGATTGGGTTTTAGTAGGAGAACAAGGTTTTTCTGCAGAAAATAAATATACACCCGATATTGAGTTTGATAGTAACAATAGGCCTCATGTCGCTTATACGAATAGAACTTATACGAATGGAACTGAGGGCTTTGAGGTGAGGGTGACGAGTTTTGATGGCACAAGCTGGCATACAGTATCTCCCCTAGGTGTAAGATCAGGTAAAGCTTATCAGTATGGATTCGCGATTGCGAGTGACGACAGCTTGTACATTTCTTTTAATGATTCTGCTGATGATTATAAGGCTTCGGTTTTGAAATCCAGCCGAGCAGTATTTGATAGTTATGCGCTTTCTGTTGCAGAAGACAGTGACGCAAGCTTACTATTTGATAATTATCAAATCACCGATGAAGAAGGTGATGATGTTACCCTGACAATTACACTTGCAAATAACACATCTGGCTTGCTAGCAGGCACAGCAAGTGGCAGTGCTGTCGTTAAGTACGATAATGAAAGTGCTACATTAACACTTAGTGGATCGTTAACAGATGTCACCGCTTCGCTAGCAAGTTTATCATTTAAACCAGCGGCTAATTTCTCGGGCTCACTGGGTATTACATTTAACTTAACGGATGGCAGCAGTAGTATACCGCCAGTGAATGGCACTATTACAGTTACTAGCGTAAATGATGTGCCCCGTATCACATCTTCAGCTCCGGTTTGGGCAACTGAAGACACTGAATATTTATACTCAGTTAAGGCAAGTGATGCGGATATAGGTGATACCCTCACATTTAGTGCCATTGGTTTACCTAGCTGGCTAACAATTGATTCAAAAACTGGCGTTTTATCAGGCACACCAACAAATGATGATGTTGGCACGCGTTATATTGCCGTTGTTGTAACAGATGCTTTAAATGCATCGGACAGACAGGATTTTGTTATTAATGTTGCTAATGTAAATGATAAACCCGTTATTACGTCATCCCCTGTTACAGTAGCACTTGAAGATGCACAATACAGTTATACTGTGACAGCGTCAGATGTTGATGCTGGTGATAGTCTTTCTTACACTGTGTCTTCTGCTCAGGGCCTGCCTAGCTGGTTAAGCTATGATCCTGTTACACGCACCCTAACCGGCATTCCTACTAATGATGATGTAGGGACATATAACATTACCGTTGTTGTTACTGATACTAGCTCTGAAGAAGCCAGACAATTATTTACACTGACTGTTACAAACGTAAATGACGCGCCAGTTATTTCGTCAACACCTATTACAACTGCGACTGAGGACAGCGTTTATAACTATACTGTTAGTGCAACGGATGTAGACAAAGGCGATACACTGACATATTCAGCTAAGACTCTTCCTAGTTGGTTAAGCTTAAATGCTGCGACAGGTTTAGTGTCTGGTACGCCGAGCAATGATGATGTTGGCACGCATACGGTTAGTTTAACGGTTACTGATAGTGCAAAAGAAACAGATTCTCAAATGTTTTCTATCACCGTTGAAAATGTAAATGACGCCCCTGTATTTTCATCTACGCCTATTACAACTGCGACTGAAGATGAGTTATACAGTTATATCGTTTCTGCAACTGATGTGGATGCTGATGATAGTCTTTCTTATACTGCCCTTGGTATACCTAGCTGGTTAACCTTTGACGATACTACGCTTACCTTAAGCGGCACACCTACTAATGATGATGTCGGCACGTATAACATTACGCTTGTTGTCACTGATGCAAGTAAAGAGGAAGCGAGACAGATATTTACGCTAACTGTTACTAATGTGAATGATGTACCAGATGTTCATGATGACACAGCAAGCGTTGATGAAGATAACAGTGTTGCTATTAATATTTTAGAAAACGATTCAGATGTTGATAATGATTTAAATCCAGCCAGTGTTAGAGTGATAACAGCGCCGGCGCTTGGTAAAACGAGCTTAAATACTGCGAATGGGGTTATTACCTATACGCCGAATGAAAATGTTAATGGCTCTGATTCTTTCACTTATACCGTCGATGACTTAGAAAATGGGCGCTCAGCTATTGCAACAGTGTCAATTACCATCAATCCGGTTAATGATGCACCAATTGCTAAGATTGATACGGCCATAACTGAAGAAGACATGGCAATTGAAATCGATGTCGCTCTAAACGATTCTGATATTGATGAAGGAGATTCACTTGATTTATCTCGTTTAGAGGTCGTCACTGCGCCAGAAAACGGTAAAGCGAGTGTACAAAACGAGCGTATTCTCTATACCCCAAACGCGGATTTTAATGGCAGTGATACATTTACATACCGTGTGGCTGATAAAGTTGGAGCTATGTCTAATCAAGCGAGCGTGATAGTCACAGTCGGTGAAGTAAATGATGCTCCAATAGCAGCGAACGATGTAGGCGAGCTTGATGAAGATACCTCAATTGAGTTATCAATTTTAGACAATGACCTTGATGTTGATAGCGATTTAACAATTGATAATGTGACTATTACCCAAGCACCAGCAAACGGCATAGTTAGCGTTAATAGCGCATTAGGAACCATTAGTTATAAACCAAACGCTGATTTCTTTGGCAGCGATAGCTTTAGTTATAGCGTCAAAGATGATCAGTCATTAATTTCAAATATCGCCGTTGTGAAATTAACTATAAATAGTGTGAATGATGCACCAGAGGCGAACAATGATGTTGCTCAATTACTCGAAGATACAGCCCATAGCATTAATGTACTAGGTAACGACTTAGATGTAGATGGTTCGCTTGATAAAACAAGCCTTGAGGTTGTTACTGAGCCAGAGTTCGGTAGTACGCAAATTGTAAACGGTATGATCAGCTACACACCTAATGCCAATAGCAATGGCGAGGATACGTTTACCTATCGGGTAAAAGATGATCTAGGTGAATGGTCAAACGCAGCGCGCGTGTCATTAACGGTCACACCTGTAAATGATGCACCGTTAGCTAACAATGATACTGTGCAAATAAATGAAGATGAATCAATAGTGATAAATGTGATTATCAATGATGATGACGTAGATGGCAGCATTGATGTTTCTTCACTGCAAATCGTGAATTCTCCTTCTTTCGGGCAGGTTGTGAACAATGCAGATGGTACGTTTGCTTATACACCTACTAGTAACTATGTAGGAATCGATTCATTCAGTTATACCCTTTTTGATAACGAAGGTGCTAAATCCAATATTGCTTCAGTGACTATTACCATCTTGTCTGTAAATGATGCGCCTGTTATTGAATCGGCAGCATTAACTTCTGCGACACAAGATGAGTTTTATAGTTATACATTAGTTATCAATGATGTAGACAGTGCTGATAGCTATAAATTGAGCGCCCCAGAACTGCCAGGTTGGCTTAATTTTAATCTTGCAACAGGTGAGCTAAGTGGTACACCCACTAATGATGATGTGGGCACTCATGCTGTTACTTTATTAGTAACTGATGCCGAAGGGTTAACTGATACACAAACCTTTGTTATCACAGTTGCCGATGTTAACGATGAAGCAACCGGTGGTATTAGTATCAGTGGCGAGGCTAAACAAGGCCAAACCCTGCGTGTTGAGTCAACCATTGAAGACCCTGATGGCGTGGGTGAATTTACTTATCAATGGATGCGCAATGGGGTATTAATTTCAGGTGCAACACTATCGGAGTACATGCTAACCGATGCTGATATCGGCGCGACGATAACGGTTGTAGTAACCTATGTTGATGGCAACGGTAATACTGAGACCTTTACATCGGGTGCAACCAGCCCTGTTATTATTGCAAACACTGCGCCTGTGGCTAACGGTGAACAACTTAGCACAAATGAAGACGAGAGCATCACCTTTACACTCAGTTATTTTGATCAAAATGGCGATGATCTGACATTCAACCTAGTGACACCGGTTAGTAATGGTACGTTAACGATGGATGCTAATAGTTTCACTTACCAGCCTAATGCTGACTTTTACGGTACTGACAGTTTTAGTTATCAAGTATCAGATGGAAAAGTGAGTTCAGAGCTTGCCACCGTTACTATCATAGTGAATCCAGTAAGTGATGCACCTATCTCTGTGCCGGATAGCTTTACGATTAATACTGACTTAAATGAGTTTGTGATTTTAGACGTGCTGGCAAATGATCGTGATGCAGATGGCGATGAGTTAACTATTCTCAATGCTATAGCCAGTGCAGGTGTTGTCCGGATTGTTGATAATAAGCTTGAGTATCTCGCACCTGTTGGAATGACTGGTGAAGTTGTAATCACTTATCAAATTAGAGATAGCAGTGGTGAAATAACCGAAGTGACTTTAGTTGTTTCGTTAGTCTCAACATCACAGAACATTACAATTACAGCGCCAGATGACAGAACAATTGCATCTGAGGGGTTATTCACAAAAGTAAACATGGGAACGGCGATTGCACTTGATTCTTTAGGTAACCCAGTGCGAGTAACAGCTAGCTCTAAAGGATTTTTTGCATCAGGTACCCATACCGTTGTGTGGACTGCTGGTGAAGGCAGTGACCAAGTCTCGGCAACACAGCTGATCCATGTTGTACCCCAAGTCAACTTTAGTAAAGACCAAACAGCTACAGAAGGGACAACAGTGACGATTAAAGCCATTCTCAATGGTGATGCAGTAAGTTACCCTGTTATTGTTCCATACTCAGTGTCAGGCGATGCAACACAAGGGCTTGATCATGATTTAGTCGATGGAGAGTTTGTCTTTAACGAAGGACAGCGAGAGGCGCAACTTATTGTAAATTTAGCACAAGATGAGTTTGAAGAAGGCAGCGAAACAGTCGTAGTTAGCCTGTCTGATCCACAAAGTGCTGTAATTGGTCCTTTAGGTACACATACATTGACTATTGCAGAGGGTAATGTCGCACCAAGCGTACAATTATTTGCAAGTCAAAACGGCCTTACTACACGAATAATAGATAAGCATGCTGGTGAAGTGACGATTAGTGCATTAGTGATCGATGCAAACTTAGCTGATACCCATACTTATGATTGGAGTGTGTCGAGCGACAGTATTATAGATATCGATCAGATTGACGATCAATTTAGCTTTGACCCTAGCAATGTGGAAAATGGTACTTATCAATTTACAATTGTTGCCAGTGATGGTGATAAAACAGGCTCAATGAAATTAGAATTAACAATTTTAGAGTCTGCACCTTTACTCACTTCAGAAGATACCGATTTTGACGGTATTAGTGATCTACAAGAAGGTTATGGTGACAGTGATAATGACGGTATTCCTGATTATATCGATTCAGTCTCTTTGGCGAAAAATGTGTTGCAAGAGAAGTTCAATGAAAGTGAGTTTTTCTTAATGGAAACAGAGCCAGGCTTGCAGCTTAGCCTAGGACATGTTGCCTTTGTTGCACATGGTACGCAAACGGGAATTACTGGAGAAGAAGTTGAGCAATTCGCAAGTAACAGTCAAAACAACGTTGTTGATGCAAGCTTTAACTATGAAAATGGTGTATTTGACTTCAATGTGACTGATATACCAGTGCCAGGGCAATCTGTGAGTATTGTTATGGCGCAATTTTCTCCGGTTCCGAGCAATGCGGTTTATCGCAAGTTGATGCCTACAGGTTGGACTGAGTTTGTCGTAGATAGTAAGAATAGTATCGCTTCAGCACCGGGTGTTGAGGGGTTCTGCCCACCACCTCGTGATGCACAATATGAAGAAGGCTTAAAAGAAGGCTACTGGTGTGTGCAATTGACTATCGAAGATGGTGGTCCTAATGATGCGGATGGACTAGTCAATCGTGCAATCGAAGACCCAAGTGGTTTAGCAACGTTAGCCGGCACAAATACTAAACCTGATGCGCAAAACGATACTGTTGTGGTTAAACGTAATACAGCTGCTTATCTTGATGTGTTATCAAATGATAGTGATGCTGATGGCGACTCATTGACCTTAACATCTGCCTCAGTTGATATTGGCCAAGTTAGTATTGCTAATAATCAATTGTATTTCACTCCACAAGCAGAGCATCTAGGAACGGCAAGCATTACCTATGCAATCTCTGATGGTCAAGGTGGTTCAAGCTACGCTAAGGTAAATGTTGATGTTGTTGAAAATAAAGCACCAAGTATTTCTCTCATCGTGGATGTGAGCACTGAGGATCAAAACCCAGTAACTGTAGACGTTTTAGCAAATGTGTCAGATGAAGATAATAATTCATTCATTATTATTTTCGCATCGGCAAATAATGGTACGGTCATTATCAATGCTGATAACACCTTAACCTATACACCAAACGTTGGTTTTGAAGGGATCGATACGGTGACATTTACAGTATCAGACGGTGATGGTGGTACTGTTGAGGGGCAATTTAATGTTTTAGTGAACTCTAAAAAACGGGTAACTGTTGAGAGTAAAACACGTGGAGGTTCATTGCCTCTAGGTTTAATTGTTTATCTCTTCTTCTATACGCTTTATAGACGTTACTCGCAAAAAGTACGCCGTTAAAAAATAAAAAAGCCAAGCATTAGCTTGGCTTTTTTCATCTCTTTGATGAGATTAAGGTTGATAGTAAATCGGTGATTCAGGGCCAACAGGGAAGCCCAGTACAAATACCCATAAGTAGAATAACGCCACCCAACCAACAAAGAAGATCATACTGTATGGAAGCATGGTCGCAACCAATGTACCAATACCCATGTCTTTCTTATACTTAGTTGCAACAGCCAGTATCAAGCCAAAATAGCTCATCATTGGTGTAATAAGGTTAGTAACCGAGTCACCAATTCGATACGCCGCTTGAATAGTTTCTGGCGCGTAGCCAATTAGCATTAACATTGGCACGAAGATAGGTGCAGTTACAGCCCACTGCGCTGAAGAAGATCCCAAACTTAAGTTTACCAATGCACACATTAAAATGAATAGCACGAATACTTCTGGACCTGTTAGGTTTAGAGCTTGTAACAGAGCAGCGCCGTTAATCGCTAAAATTGTGCCTAGGTTAGTCCATTTAAAAAAGGCAACGAACTGCGCGGCAAAGAAAACCAGCACAATGTACATCCCCATCGAGCTCATGCTTTTACTCATGGCATCAATGACATCTTTATCGTTTTTCATAGTGCCAACAACACGGCCGTAAACAAAACCCGGAATACCGAAAGTAACAAAGATGAATACCACAATGCCTTTTAAAAATGGTGAGTGTGCAACAAGGCCTGTTTCTGGATTACGCAAAATGCCGTCTTCAGGAACAATTGTCCAAGCAAGTAATAATGATACCACTAACAGTGACACACCCGCCCACTTAAGGCCTGACTTTTCTTTATCGGTTAAACCTGCAATGTCATTTTTAGGTAAATCATTGCTTGCTTCATCTGGGTTGTATTTGCCAAGGCGTGGCTCAACGATTTTCTCGGTAACGAACGTGCCTAAAATGGCAATTAAAAATACTGAGATCATCATGAAATACCAGTTTGCTTCAGCGCCAACTTGGTAATTTGGATCAATCATTTGTGCTGCAGGTGTAGTAATACCAGCAAGAAGAGGGTCAATGGTGCCTAGCAATAGGTTGGCACTGTAACCACCTGAAACACCTGCAAATGCTGCAGCAAGGCCCGCAAGTGGGTGGCGACCAAGGCTGTGGAATATCATGGCTGCTAGTGGAATCAGTACGACATAACCAAGCTCTGATGCTGTATTTGATAAAATCGCAGCAAATACCACCATGAAAGTAACTAGGCGTTTAGATGCGCCCATTACCATGCCTCGCATAGCTGCAGAAAGTAAACCTGAGTGCTCTGCAACACTCACACCTAATAAAGCAACCAGTACTGTACCGAGTGGTGCAAAGCTCGTGAAGTTTGTAACAAGGCCAGTGACGATACGCTGCAGGCCTTCGGCACTGAGCAGGCTGACAACTTCAATAACACCATCGGGGTCGCGTCCAGCAGCGCCTTCTGGGCGTGGGTCGATGGCACTTAAACCATACCAATCGGCAATGCCACTAAATACGATAATGGCAACACAAAACATTGCAAATAATGTGATCGGGTGGGGGAGCATATTACCCAAAAATTCAACGGTGGCTAAAAATCGGTTAAACAACCCATTATTGCCACCCTCATGGGTGTTGTGAGAGTTTATAGTTTTTGACATGTCCAGTTCTCGTTATTTCAAAATGGCGCTAACCTAACATTTTTTACCGGACAGATCATGTTTTAGCGGTGGGAAATCTAATAGGTACGTTCCAATACGCCCTTATATAGCAAGGGATAGCGGCGCAAACGCTTACCAATGTAATCATCGGCTAGAATTTGCGCACAGATTTGCTCTACATCATTCGTTGCTTCAAACACCCAATCAAAACGCTCAATAGCAAGTAAAAAACCTCGTTTAAGAAACTGTTGCTCACGATAGTAGCTAAGATTGTCGCGAATAATATCTAGCTTACTTGGGTCATTTTTTAATTCATTAATAACCTGATTGATAAATGCAACTTGCTGCTTGGATTCAGCTTTTACCCGTCGTTTCATTACTTATTTATAGTTCCTGCTCTGCGATATAAAGCACTTTCTTCATAAAGTCTTCTTTGTTTTTTTCGTGTTGATAGTCTAGGTGATAGGTATTATGAAAACCAAAGCGTAGTAATACACCACTGCCTTTTAGATAGACTGTATATCCATCGATATCAGAAAAAGCGCAAATACCTTCGTAAAGCTTTCCATCTTCATGGTCTTCACCGTGTTGAATGATTTTTTCATACACAGAAAGAATTAATTTACCGTCTAGTTCATTTTTCATGATGACTCCTTTTTAGTGTAGTACGTTTCAGATCTATAAAAAGTTTAGTGCTATTTTTAATGTTTTGAGTGTTTCTATGGCTTAGTTTGCGATAAATCATTAAATCTGCATTTAGCCAGCAGATGTCGAAAATTTACAATATTTTGTCTTACCTTAAACTTAAAATTGGTTTTATTTGAGGGACGCACAATGAGTTATAAATTAATACTACTGATACTACTAACAGGCTTGTTGCTTGTAAGCCAAAGCATATCAGCAAATACAGCCCCCCTTGTTTTAGAAAATGAAACAGGGAAAATAGTCAAACTTGAAAGCTACTTAGGCAAAAAACCAGTTTACTTAAAGTTTTGGGCTACTTGGTGCAAGCCATGTATGGAGCAGATGCCGCATTTTCAGCATGCTTACAAACAGTATGGCGATAAAATTCAATTTGTAGCAATTAATATCGACCTCAATGATGATGCACACGCTGTTGCTAAGGTTAAAGAGCGTTTTTCACTTAGCATGCCATTATTTACCGATCATACAGGCCGGGTTGCTAAACATTATGAATTTATGGGCACCCCTTTTCATGTGTTAATTGATAGCGATGAAAAGGTTATTTTTCAAGGCCACGAAGCTGATAAGCCGCTTGATAACACGTTACGCTTGTTGTCACACAATGGTAAAGTTGAAAAAGCGCGATTACTAGGTGAAAAGCAAGGTAAAGCGGCTCCTTTGGTTATTCCGAATAAAGGCAAAAAAGCAGTGCTATTCACCGCAACATGGTGCGACTGGTACTTAGCTGACACTCGTCCTGCAATGGCAAAGCAGTGTGAATTAGCGCAGCAACATGTTAATCAGTTGGCAAAGCAAGGAATTGATGTCGAGGTTAAAGTGAGCCAGTTATGGACAGATCAAAGTGCAGTGCAAGAATATGTTGATAAATTCTCTGTAACCATGCCAGTTTCAATCGATTATGGAAATGAGTTATTTATCGAAAATGGCATTAATTCGGTACCAAGTTTACTTCTTTACAACGATGGAAAATTAGTCTCAACACAGGCTAAATTTTAATAAAAACCGTGTGATTTTGCTTTGTAATTATGCAAATTTAGCCTATGCTCAAGGCTCATTACACAGTGAGCCTAGAGCATGATAGATAAGGCATTATTAGCAAAAACACGCGAGTTATCTGACCGATTAATCGCACTGCAAACACCCATTCGTATCCTTGATGCGATCAACTGGGATAAACAAATCAAAGAAGAGTTTTTTAAGCATAAATGCCAGAAAAACCCAACAGTTGATCAAGCCTATTACCAACAGCGTGACCTTGGTTTTGTACCAAGCGAACTGCGCCGTGCGTTTTCTGATTTAAATCGCGATATCATCAGCCAATTAGGGCAACTAAACCCTATTGCGCAATACATGAGCAAGATGTGTACTGAATATAAAACCGTACTTAGTATGATTGAGTATCGTGGTACCCCTGAATTTCATGATCTGTCTGTAGAGCTTTTTGGTCACCCTAAAGATTTATTTCATGCTGGAGAGCCTTCACTTTCAGAGCTTGCAACTATGCTTGAGCAGCCACTAAAGAGTATGCTTGATGCCGATATCTTGCCTGATGATCCAAAAAATATCGATGCAGAAGATGCGGTGAAAATTCTGGCAGCTCAAGTGTCTCAAACGATGCCAGGCATTGATGTAGAGGTCATTCTGAGTGATGGTATCGTCAGTGATGCCGCAGCGGGTGCAAATAATATTAAACTTAATCAAGATGTTAAGTTCTCTCAGCGTGAGCTTGATATTCTTGAAGTGCATGAAGGCTGGATCCATGTGGGTACGACGCAAAACGGTCTTGCTCAGCCATATTTAACTTGTTTAAGTAAAGGCACACCGAGCTCCACGGTCACCCAAGAAGGCCTTGCGGTGTTGACCGAAATTATTACCTTAAAGTCGACGCCACGACGTTTAGCAAAGTTAGTTAATCGTATTCAAGGTATTACCAAGGTCATTGATGGCGCTGAGTTCGTTGATATTTATCGTGACTATGTAGCGCAAGGTTTGAGTAAAGACGATAGCTATACACTCACACAACGAGTGTTTAGAGGAAGTACAGCAACAGGTTTACCTTTTACCAAAGATATCGCTTATATCAAAGGTTTTGTGTTGGTGTATAACCTTATCCGAGTTGCCATTCAGTTAGGTCGAATTGATCAATTGCACTTGTTATTGGTCGGTAAAATCTCAATTGATGATTTCAGACTGATATCACAATTGCATGATCTAGGTGTAATTGAAGACCCTAAATTTATTCCACCACACTTTAAAGACTTACGAGGCCTAGCAACTTGGCTAAGCTTTGGACGTTTTATTGGCAACTTGTCGTTTGAACAATTAGAAAACGACTACAAACCACTCTTTATTTAAGACCAACCCGCAATAAGACTTAATTAAGCGAATTGGTATAAAAAAATGCAGCTGGAATGAGCAGCTGCATTTTAAGAGTTAAAGCATGTTGCCTTACATGCTTTTAGTCGAGGAAACGATTAACCGGTGAGTGCGTCAACCTGCACTACATCATTCAGTACGATAACTTCTGCACGTTTGAAGAAGTTAAAATCTGTTGCGGTTGCTAATGTGTAAGCACCCATCATACGGCTGATGATTAAATCACCATTGTTTAATTTTGGTAGCATGATTGACTCACTTACTACGTCGATGCTATCGCAAGTTGGACCTGCTAATACTGACTCTACGCGATCGTTTGATTGCTTTAACGAGCCTATAGGGTATGAGGCTTCATCGAACAATAAACCACTAAATGAGCCGTAAATACCATCATCCAAGTAATACCAAGGTTTGCCATCACGTACCGCTTGACCCATTACCGATGCAACACTGGTTACAGCACTAGCAACAATAAAACGACCCGGTTCAGCAATCACGCGCACTGTCTCGGGTAACTGCGCTAAGGCATCATTGATCGGCGCACAAAATTCATCAATTGGCAGCACGTCTTTGTGATATGGCACTGGGAAACCACCGCCGATATCAAGCGTGCTAAGCGCAGGTAATCCTAATGCGGCTACATCGTTAATCACTTGGTTACATGCAGCAATGGCAGTTACATATTTAGTTGGACTCGCTGTTTGTGAACCAACATGGAACGACAGCCCTTTGATACGAATACCTAATTGTTGCGCGTAGCTAATGATTTCAATGGCCATTGCTGGGCTACAACCAAATTTTTTCGATAAATCAGCGAATGCTTCCGCATTACGAAAACTTAAGCGAACAAGTAACTCCACGTGGTCTTTGTATGCAATGAACTTTTCTAATTCATTGATGTTATCAACCACAAACACATTACAACCGTATTCAAGTGCATCACGGATATCACGATCACGTTTGATAGGGTGCGTGTGAATAGTACGGTCACTTGGTACGCCTTGGCAGGCTACTAGGTCTACTTCACCGCTGGTTGCTAAATCAAAGCTGGCACCTTCTTCTAAAAGCGTACGAACAACCGCAGGATGAGGCAGTGGCTTTAATGCAAAGTGTAAAACAACACCTGGTAACGCACGGCTTAATGCACGGTATTGATGACGAACAGATTCACAATCTAGCACCATTAATGGCGCGCCATGTTGTGCAACAAGTTGCTCAATAAATTGGTTTGATGGTTGTGCAATTGATTCATTTGCAGCAACCGACGCTGCAGGTACTTTGATTGTTAAGTCTTGTGTAAGGGTTGAAATAGCCATTTTACTCTCCGGCAATTAAGCAACTGCCCGGAAAAAAATGGAAGTCCGAGTCAGTTGAGTGTTATTAAGCGCACAGTATGTTCTGTGCAATCAAATACACTCTTGGATAGTTGCTCTATCGCCTTGCTACAAACAGTGTTTGTAATGTACTCGGATTGGCTATCATCAAGAAGCGGCGTGATAATAGATCTGCTTTTTTATTTGCGCAATAAAAAATTTCAAAAACAGAAATATATTTTTAACCTGTTGATTTTTAATTGATTATAACGATTTGAATTTTTGATACTCTAGAGAAGCAGATTTTATTAAACGAAAAAAAATCCCCAAAAAAGGGATTTTTTAATTATTGGTTTAGCTAACAAGCCGTTACTTATCGAGCATTGGTGCTCTCAAAAATTTTGTCGGCAGATGCTGCTACAAAGCCTGTGTAAAGCTCGCCATCTGGTTTTGCATAACGTAGTGCGAACTCATAAAAACAGCTTGGTACTGCCATTTTGCCATCGCTGAATTCCACTTCGCTGTCATCAGCAAGCGTTGAAGACTGCTCAAGCAATACCTCAGGAGAACCTTTGATTTCGCCGCCTGATGTATTCAATGCAAACCCAGCATCTTTAAGTGCTTGGTTAACACTTTCGATATCATCAAACTTAGCCAGTTCGTTGATGCTCACGGTAAAGTGATTCGCGCGGTAACCCCACGCTGACATCCACGCTGCATATTCGCTTTCTGCTAACAGCTTTTTGTAAGTGTCTGAACTTACTTGCCAGTGCGTTCCAGAGTAAAGGAAGTTATCAGCTGTTACTGCACTTTCGTCAATCTGATCAACCATGTCGTTCACAATAGCTTGTAATTCTTCTGAGCATTGCTCAACAAGTAATTCAGAGATAAAAACTTTAGGTTGTTTAGGATCTGAATGTTCAAAATGCTTAGCGTATAGTTTTTTCGCTTCGAAATGATACTCGCCGCATTCTTTGTAGCCAACAGCTAAAAAGTGCGCGGCTAGTTTTTCTAAACCGATTTTTTCATGGTTAAAAGTACGTAAAGCGATGTGATCGTTAATCACGTCATCTTTTTGTGTAGAGCCTAGTAGCTCGTGTACTTTTACCGCCGAAGGCGTAACTGATAAATAGTTTTCCCATAGATTTTCAAATAGGGCGTTTACATCTGTGTGCATGTTTAATTCCTTCAATTAAGGCGGCAAGGCCGCCAATCAATTATTCAATAATTAAGCCCGGCGCAAGGGTCTGTGGTAAGTTAACTTTATCGGCTTCAACAGAAGCAACAGGGTATGCACAGTAGTCAGCAGCATAATACGCGCTTGCTCTGTGGTTACCACTGGCACCAATACCACCAAACGGTGCAGCGCTTGATGCGCCTGTAATTGGTCGGTTCCAGTTAACGATACCGGCACGAATACGTTTTAAGAAATGCTGGTAGTCGTTGCTATCATCACTTAATAAACCTGCAGATAAACCAAACGAGGTGTTATTTGCTTCATTAATCGCGCTATCAAAATCTGTATAACGATATACCTTGATAAGAGGACCAAAATGCTCTTCATCTGGCATATCTTTGACAGCAGTAACATCAATAATACCTGGGCTTACAAAACCTGTGCCCGGCTCGAGATGCTTAAGCTCAACAAGAGAGGTCGCTCCCATATCAAGTAACTGCTGCTGAGCTGCAACCATACCTAGTGCTGCTTTTTCGCTGATCATTGCACCCATAAATGGTTGATCCTCGCTGAAGCTGTCTGCCACTTTGATGTTTTTTGTTGCAGCAATTAATTTTTCTAAAATTGCATCACCATTTGCTGAGTTCTCAATAAATAAACGACGAGAACAGGTACAACGTTGGCCTGACGTAATGAAACCAGACTGAATAATGTCGTGAACAGCGGCACTTACATCTGCGACATCTTTTACGATCAGTGGGTTATTACCACCCATTTCCAGCGCTAAAATTTTACCTGGGTGACCTGCAAATTGCTTATGTAATAGGTGACCTGTATTTGAGCTACCCGTAAAGAATAAGCCATCAATATCTTGGTGAGATGCAAGAGCAATACCTGTGTCTACTTCACCTTGAACAAGGTTAATGACACCGGCTGGTAAGCCTGCTTTTAGCCAAAGCTTTAAAGTGAACTCAGCAACATGAGGCGTCAGTTCTGATGGCTTAAATACAACTGTATTACCCGCTAAAATAGCAGGAACAATGTGGCCATTTGGTAAATGACCTGGGAAGTTGTATGGGCCAAACACCGCAACAACACCATGTGGCTTGTGACGAATAAACGCTTTAGCACCCGGCATTGGGTTTTCTGTCGTACCCGTGCGCTCATGGTATGCCTTAATAGAGATAGCAATCTTACCCGTCATTGCACCTACTTCAGTACGTGTTTCCCAAAGTGGTTTTCCTGTTTCACGGGCGATAATAGTCGCAAACTCTTCGCTGTTTTCTTTAAGCTCGGCTGCGAAGTTTTCAAGAATAACAATACGATCTTCAAGGCTCATATCAGCCCAGCCAAGCTGCGCATTGCGGGCTGCTTTAATTGCATCAGCTACTTGTTCAGCGGTGGCGGTTTTACCTTGCCAAACAACCTCGCCATTACTCGGGTTGATTGAACTAAAATCATGACCAAGGCCAGCTTGCCATTGGTTATCTATAAGTTGAGTTGTTACACTCATTTTAAACTCCTTAAGTGGTTACAGACGGAAGAACCGTGCTGCATCCCCTTGTTTTAATTTAAGTGCTTCTGCCACTTCTTGGCTGACGATTAAGGTGTGCTTAGCGTGATTGTAATGAGCATGTTTAGTAAAAGTGGCTCTAAAGTCATTCACGCCTTGATTACAAATTGCCAGTGTGTCTGAGCATTTCTCATTGATATGATCAAGTTCACCTATAGTAATAGGGCATACTTGTGACTCTCGAACACTGCGAATATTACCAAGTTTTGCCTCTACAGTTGGTCCTGCATCGAATAGGTCGACGTAACCACGATGCTCAAACCCCTCTTTTTCTAAAAGTTTCAGTGCAGGTTTGGTTTTTTCATGAACTTGACCAATGACAGCTTGTGCTTTTTTGCTAAGCAGGTTGGCATAGATAGGGTACTTAGGCATTAATTCACTGATAAACACTTTATCGCCTAGGCCAACTAAGTGATCAGCTTGTGGAAATTCAATGCTAAAAAAGTGTTCTTGTAGCCATTGCCAAAAAGGTGAGTGACCGTCTTCATCACTAACACCTCGCATTTCTGCAATGATGGTATCGGCAAAACGCTCACTATGTTGCGCCATAAACAAAAAACGCGAACGTGATAAAAAGCGACCAGTTAAGCCTTTTCTGTTTTGCTCACGCAAAAACAATGTACAAATCTCAGAGCAACCGGTGTAATCATTACACATGCTCAAGATATCGACAGTATTATAAACATTTAGTGTAGGGGAGTGATGAACGGTTTTTCCTAAGTGATAATGGTACAAAGGAACCGACATACCCACAGCGGCTTCGATAGCTGTTGTGCCAATAACGTCACCGGTCTTGCTGTCTTCTAGTACAAATAAGTAGGTTTCGTCTTGTGGTTTATTTATATCTTTAGCAAAACTGCGTTCTGCGCGTTCGATTTTTTGTTGTAATAAATTATCATCGACTGGCAGTGAGGTAAAACCATGGCCTGACTCGATAGCAATTTGTTTCAACGCAGCAAAATCATTTGCTGTGATAGGACGTAATACTTGCATTAATTGCACTCCAATGGCGCACACTTAAAAGCATGCGCCAACTAGAATTAACCGTTTACAACGTCTGCAACCGCTTTTTCAAAGCGAGCTAAACCTTCTTTGATATCTTCAAGTGGGATCACTAAAGATGGCGTAAAGCGCACAACGTTTGTACCAGCAACAAGGCTCATTAAGCCATGCTTTGTGCTTGCAACTAGGAAATCACGAGCACGGCCTTCAAATTTACTATTTAGAGCTGCGCCTAATAAAAGACCTTTACCACGAACTTCACTAAATACATCATATTTGTTGTTGATTGCCGTTAAGCCTTCACGGAAAAGCTGTTCACGCTCTTTCACACCAGCAAGTACTTCTGCTGTATTTACGGTATCAAAAGCAGCTTCTGCTACAGCACATGCAAGTGGATTACCACCGTAAGTAGAGCCATGTGTACCAACTTTTAGATGCTCTGCAATACTGGCTGTTGTAATCATCGCACCAATTGGGAAGCCACCGCCTAATGCTTTAGCTGTTGTAAGAATATCTGGAGTTACATTAGTACCTTGGTATGCGTATAAATCGCCTGTACGACCAACACCTGTTTGTACTTCATCAAAAATAAGTAAAGCATTGTGTTTATCACATAATGCACGTACACCTTCGATAAACTCGCTTGTAGGTGAAATAATACCGCCTTCACCTTGCAGAGGTTCCATCATCACTGCACATGTATTGTCACTGATAAGTGCTTCAAAAGCAGCTAAATCGTTATAATCACAGTGATCGATTGCAGCTGGCTTAGGACCAAAACCATCTGAGTAAGCGGCTTGACCACCTACAGTAACGGTAAAGAATGTACGACCGTGGAAGCCTTTGTTGAACGCGATGATTTGATTTTTTTGCTCGCCGTGTACATCTAATGCCCAGCGACGCGCTAATTTTAATGCTGCTTCGTTAGCCTCTGCGCCTGAGTTTGCAAAGTACACTTTATCTGCAAACGTTGCGTCTGTTAATTTTTTAGCTAAGCGCAGTGCAGGCTCGTTGGTCATTACGTTTGATAAGTGCCAAATTTTTTCGCCTTGCTCTTTCAGCGCATTGACAAGAGCTGGATGACAATGACCTAAACAGTTAACGGCAATACCACCTGCAAAATCGATAAATTCTTTACCGTCTTGATCCCAAACACGCGAGCCTTGACCTTTTACAGGGATCACTTCTGATGGGTTGTAGTTTGGTACCATTACGTCGTTAAAAAGTTCTCTTGTTACTTGCATTTGTTGCACCTAAATCTGGCTTAGTATGAAAAAAGTATATTGCGAAAATTAGATCAGTTAAGCCGTTCCTGCCTAATTAAGCACGATGAGATTATTTTTCTTATCTATTTTTCTTATTATCTTGGTTAGGAACTTAAATTTGCAGTGCTATTTTGTGAAAAATGACTAAAATAAAAAGCAAATTAACGATGGAAGTGAACAAAGTGATAACTCCTCAAGATGAAAAGCTCTTATCTATCTTAAGAACTAATGCCCGCGCTAGTATTTCAGACTTAGCTAGAGCGCTTAATCTCTCTCGCTCAACAGTACAAAGTCGTATGTTAAAACTAGAAGAGTCAGGTGTAATAAAAGGCTACAGCGTTGATTATGGAGATGCCTACTTGAACCAAATGGTGTCAGCGCATGTTTCAATCAAGGTTAAACAGAAACTCACAACTAAAACTAACATAGAGCTAAAGCAGATTGATGCTATTTCACAGCTCTATGCAATTAGCGGTGAATTTGATTTGATTGCTGTTGTACAAGCCCAAAACCTTGAAAAGCTGAGCCATCTTTTAGATGACATTGGTAACTTAGATGGTGTTGAGCGTACGACCTCGTCGGTGATTTTAGAGACAAAATTTAAGCGTTAATTGTTTAGCAAGTCAAAATGCGCTTATTGTCTATAATAAAATTAATTTATTAGTTGTTTAGGCTGATATTAATGCTTGCTTCTTTTTTGCTTTCTCTCACTGTGGCTCAACCGCTTCAGATAGGAACGAATCTGCCAATTAACGTACCTCATAATGCAATAAGTCATGTTGAATGTATATTTAAGCAAATCAATGTGCCATTTAAGTTACATAAGCTACCTTGGCTCAGAGCTAAAAGGGAAGTGCAGTTAAATCGGCTCGATGGTTACTTTACCGCAAACCTGTTATCGCAAATGCAAGAGTATGGTGAACTTTCTGCACCTATGTTTTTAGAAAACTGGTACTGGTTTACCCATGCAGATTCAGCGACGATTGCTGAAGAAGACCTTCGTTATGGGGTTGTTAGGGGAAGCCATCAGGCTGACTGGTATCAACTAAGCAATAAAAATATTGAAGTAGAAGTTAACACCACACATGAACTACTGAAAGTATTTAAAAAGCAGCGTATAGACAGAATTTTGCTTGATTTAGAAGAATTTGAATACAACGCTGTGCAACTGCAAATAAAACCTGACGAGTACGCGCAGGCATTTTACCGCTATGTTCCACTTGGCTTATTTGCGGCAAATAAAACGCTCAAGGAGTTTCCTGAGTTTTTAAACATATTTAATAGCTACATAAGTAGCTGTTCACAAAACCCCTTCATATTGTCAAAAATTGAAAAACTAACATTAGTGAAAGTGCTCCTAGAAAAAATACAGCATTTAGCAAGCTCAGAACAGGTGCAACAAGCGGTAATAAAAAGTAATGAAGAGCCAATTGAAATCAAACAGTTAGAGCAGATTGATCAGCAGTGGGCTAAGCAAGTTATTGACAATAAACCAATACTTGCAGAGCGCTTTCTCAAACTTGAGGGTTCACAATTCTTACAAGTGTGGCAAAAGCAAATGCAAGGCCTAATTACAGAAATAATCGTCACCGATAAACAAGGCAAGAATGTCATAATCAGTGAAGTCACAACCGATTATTGGCAGGGTGATGAAGCTAAGTTTTTAAATATGTATTTGCAAGATGATGACTACTACATTGACACGGTTGAGTTTGATGAGTCGACTAAGCACTTTCAGGTGCAGTTTAGTGTACCCATATTGGATGATGAAAATCAGCACATTGGTGTGCTGATTTTGGGAATCGATATTGAAAAGGCACTTTCAAATAAAGTAAGTAGCCCTTAGTGATTAGGTTTAGGCGCTTTTCGGATGACTTTTTTCTCAACCTTATCAAGTTCAATCACATAAGCCTGCCACCAATACCTTTAAATTCTTCATCAGTGAAAACAATCGTATTGTCATCATAAAAAGTAATCGCTTCTTTTTGGGTCACGATACCTAAATCTATAAGCGAAACGTCGCCAGAGAAAAACTTATCACCTTGAAAATTCTCAAATAGCCAGATGCTAGTTGAATCTAACAGTACTAACTTGGAGCGGTCTGGGCTAAGTGCTGCAGAAGTGATCCAACAGAGTTTTTCCATGGTGGTGCAGGTTTTAAATGAGTCAATTAGCTCTGCATCAAAATTAGCGGCATGATCGCCTACTTTATATACTTTGGTGATACCATCAAATGGTTCTGTTCTGTTTTTAGTGAATAAATAGAGGTGACGACCGAGAGCTACAAACGCTTCCAAATCAAAGTTTCTTTGATCTGGAGTAATGGGGTTACCATCCATTTCTGGATAGGTGAACTTGATAATTTCGGCTTCAGTGGTGTCGCCTTTGATATCAATAGGGTTTTCGATTTTATAAATGGTTAACCACTTTCTATCATTGTTATTATTGCCGAAGTCGCCTAAAAAAAAATGACCAAATTTATTTTGTGTCATATCTTCCCAATCAATGTTTTTGGCATTTGTCACTAAGATTTCTTTAGCAATAGAGCCATCTTTATTGAGCCGATAGAGCTTCGGTTGGTCACCACTGTCGTTAATAGCCCATAGCCGTTTATATTTATCAAATTCAATTCCTGAAATTTCTTTCACTTTAGGGTCAACAGTTAAACGCTTTTTACTGTAAAGCGTGTAAATTGAAGAGGCTACAAAAATTCCCATCAACGTGATGGAAAACAGTAATATAGATAATAGGCTTTTTTTTAACATTTAAGGCACATATTTGGAAAAGTACACGCTATTATAGTCATAACGATAATTACTGTATATTCCAAACACCAGTGCCTGTTACAGACATAAAGTTTAAGTTGTCTTGTAAAACTTTATGGCCTACATAAACGGATGATTCAGGGTGGCTAACTAAATAGCCTTGCACACTTCTTATGCCCAGCGATTTGACAAGCTCAAACTGGCTGTGATCTTCAACACCTTCAGCAACAATTTTTAATCCAAGTTTTTGCCCTAATTCACTCAACGTATGTAATATCTGGTTATATTTAGGATTTTGATCAGCCTGTGAGACAAACATTCTATCGAGTTTAATAACATCAATTGGTAATTCAGCCAATGTACTCAATGAGCTAAATCCTGTACCAAAATCGTCAATTGCAATAGTGACGCCTTCTTCACGCAAGCGCTCTAGAGAATGAATGATTTTATTACTAGCTTTTATCAGCGTAGACTCTGTGATTTCAAGCATCAGTGCTGTTGCTGGTAGACCTGTTTTAGCTAGTTTTTCTGTGATGAATTTATAAATATCAAGATGCTTTAATTGCACACCAGAGATATTTACTGAAATTTTAACCTTCTTTAAGCCTGCGTTATGCCATGCTGACATTTGTCGACACGATTCAAGCATTATCCAATCACCCAAATCTAAGATTAGGTTTGATTCTTCAGCGATTGGTATAAATTCGTCAGGAGCAATAGAGCCCTCAGCTGGATGATCCCAACGGATCAGCGCTTCAAAGTAATCTATCGCGCAATCCTCAACATGTACGATGGGTTGAAAAGACAAATGAAAGCTTTCACTTGCGATTGCTAAACGCATTTCTTCAAGTAAATAGTGGTAACGGCGGATCTTTTTACCCATTTCGGGTGAATAAACTTTGAAAATACCGCGCCCATCTGTTTTAGCGCGGTACATAGCAACATCGGCCATCTGTAATAAAGATTGCGGTGTAGCCGCACTATCAGGGTAAACGGCAATACCAATACTTGCACTAATTTTTATTAACTTATTACCAAGAACAAAATCACGTTCAATCTCTCTCAACACATTTTGAGCAACTTCAACTGTTTTTTGTTGATCTAGTTGTTGGCTTATAAATATTGAAAACTCATCACCACCTAAACGAGCTAAGTTTTGTTCAAGCTGACTTTTAGGAGACAAATTTATTAATTTATGATGACGTAATACACTGCTTAAACGGGCTGCAACTTGAATGAGCACTTCATCCCCAAAGCTGTGCCCAAATGAGTCATTAACTTGCTTAAAGCCATCTAAATCTATGAATAATAAAGAACATCTGAGTTTGTTATTTTCGGCTATTTGTAATTGTTCTGCGAGGTATTCAATATAAGCATGGCGGTCGAGTAATAAGGTGAGTTTGTCTTGATGAATACTCACTTCAGATTCTCTCGTATAGGTCGTTATATGCGAGCTAAGTGCTTGAACATTTTTTTTAAGTTGAATAATAGGTTTAACTGTAGGCTCAGATGGCACATGGACAACATTTAAGTTTTCTAATAGCTCTGTCGTTTGCTTATTTAGCTCCTTTAACAAATACTTTTCACTACTTGATTGCTTTTTTCTTGTAACTACCAGGCTTATTGCTAATGCAAGCAGAAGAAAAACAATAATATTAACAGGTGATAAAAGTGTTAGTTTGATAAGTTTATTCGCCTCAATTGCATTTATTGCAACTGGGGTTGCTTGAATTACGACAAATTGAGAGTCATCAACGAGAAACGTTTTCTGACCATATAGTATCACATTGTACCAAGGCGATGGCTCAACATTTAACAACGCTCGCGGCGTTGTTTCCTAAAAGTTTGAACTATCTTGCCAGCCTGTGATCAGATCATCTATATCCTACTAGCCTGTGCAACAACAATGAGCAAAATCACAAACTGGTCTCACTATAATCAAGCCCTCGTTAACCGCGGTAATATTCGCTTCTGGTTTGACGAAAAAGCAACGCGTCATTGGTATAACGAATGTACTCACGGTGGGCGTGGCCGCTCTAATCATTTCTCTGATCTTGCTATTGAAACTTGCTTAACACTCAAAGCTGTCTTTGGCTTATCGTTCAGGGCACTACAAGGGTTCACACAATCGGTATTATCTTTGATGAAGCTTCCGCTTGAAGCCCCAACCTACAGTTGTCTGTGTAAGCGCAGTGCTGAGTTGAATATTAAATTTCGCAGTAAAG